>CAZDFL010000166.1:0-3083 GCA_964504835.1 uncultured Zetaproteobacteria bacterium | reverse complement strand
TTGGCCATACCTACCGGATCTTTACCATATGCAATTGCGACCGGGCCGGTGAACAACTCTGTTGCCGCTGTAAAGCCCGTACCTTCAGCAGCACGGCGAGCCAAGGTATTCTTGACCACCTGTAGTGACACATCTGCTTCATGCAGACTGCGGCGAAGTTCACCCATTTCGGTGACCGTCAGACCGCGATAGTGTGTCACCACACCTGCTGTTGATTCGGACCAGGCAGCGTGAAGTTCTTCGACAATGCGTTGTTTGTCATTTTTATTCACATTTACCCCCTTGCTTTTCGACCCGCGCAAGTGAGCTTGCACTCCATCTATTGCTGGAAGGATTTCTCCAATTAAGCCTTACTCGTTCGAGTTCGACTCCTGCAGTCTTGGACGGATCGTTTTTTTCGATATTCATTCGCCTGTTGCCAGCCTCAGTCACATCGATTCATTGTGTACCCGTAGGTACGCGACCGACAAATGCCGGTCAAACTTGTAGAGGCTGATTAAAGTGTGGTTTCATCCACGCGAACGCCTGCACCCATCGTGGATGAGATAGACATTCTCAGCATGTAACGGCCTTTGGACGAAGCAGGCTTCATACGGTTCAGGTCGGCCAATAATGACTCAATATTTTCATTGAGCTTGGCTGCATCAAACGAGCGGCGACCAACTGGCGCATGAACCACGCCGCCCTTGTCTACGCGCACTTCAATCTGACCGGCTTTAATCGCTGTTACTGCCTTGGTCACATCCATCGTGACGGTGCCCAGTTTCGGATTAGGCATCAGGCCACGAGGACCGAGCACACGACCCAGACGACCAACCTGTGCCATCATATCCGGCGTTGCGACAACACGGTCAAAGTCCATGAACCCTTCCTGAACCTTGGCTACCAGATCATCAGCGCCAACAAAGTCAGCCCCGGCAGCTTCGGCTTCTTCAGCCTTCGCACCCTTGGCGAATACGGCGACGCGAACGGTTTTACCCGTACCGTTAGGCAGGGAAATAGAGCCACGAACCATCTGATCTGCATGGCGTGGGTCTACGCCCAGCTTGATGGCCACATCAATGGATTCATCAAATTTTGTAGCTGGCTGCGCCAATAGCGCGTCCACTGCATCTTTGACATTCACAGCCTGCGCCGGAACGGCTGCGAGGCTTGCTTTCATACGTTTGGTTACTTTTGCCATCGTTATCCCCTTAGCCTTCGACTTCCAGACCCATGGAACGGGCTGTGCCTTCAATAATTTTCATGCCAGCTTCTACATCGTAGCAGTTCAGATCGGGCATTTTGGTTTCTACAATCTCACGAATCTGGGCGCTGGTGACTTTGCCCACTTTTTTCTTGTTTGGTTCGCCACTGCCTTTCTTCAAATTCGCGGCTTTTAATAGCAGTACGGATGCTGGCGGGGTTTTGATAATGAAATCAAAGGAACGGTCTGCATAAACGCTGATGACGACCGGCAGCGTCAGACCTTTTTCCATTTCCTGTGTCTTGGCGTTAAACGCCTTACAGAATTCCATGATGTTCACACCAGCCTGACCGAGAGCCGGACCTACTGGCGGAGCAGGGTTTGCAGAGCCCGCAGGCACCTGCAACTTCACGATTTTATCGAGTTTTTTTGCCATTTTATATTCTCCAACCGGTTGCAGGCATCTTGCCATTCACCTTTATTCGCAGTCAGTATCCCTGAAGCTGCTCCCGCACTGATATTTTGCGGTTATCCTCTCACATCCTGTGAAAGGTTCGGTTTTCCTATCAGAATAAGGCTGCGCCTTTATCCTTTTTCAACCTGAATATATTCCAGTTCTACCGGCGTAGGACGCCCGAAGATCGATACGCTCACCTTCAGCTTGGCCTTCTCTTCCATCACTTCTTCAACGATGCCGTTAAACGATGCAAACGGGCCATCAATCACGCGTACCGCTTCTCCGATATCAAACATCACCTTCGGTTTCGGCCTTTCAATGCCCTCTTCAATCTGGTGCACCAGCGCATCAACTTCATGCTGTGGCATCGGACGCGGCTTGCCGCCTGAACCCAGAAAGGCGCTAACCTGACGCGTGTCTTTCACCACATGCCATGTTTCATCGTTCATTTCCATCTGCACAAGCACATAACCGGGGAAAAACTTGCGCTGCGATGTGACTTTCTGGCCATCTCTGAGTTCGACCACTTCTTCACGCGGCACCATAATCTCACCGAACTTGTCCTCAAGACCTGCTCGCTCGATATTTTCCCGCAGCATCCGCTCAACCTTATCTTCAAAGTTGGAATAGACCTGCACTGCAAACCATTGCATCGCCATCAAATCACCTGCTTCACAAGGGCGCTCAAGCTGGAATCAATCAGCCACAGAAACAGGGCAATAAAAATCACCATGACAAACACCATCAGCGTTGCCTGGATCGTTTCTTTGCGTTCCGGCCAAGTCACCTTCTTGGTTTCGACCTTCACTTCATTGATGAATTTCTGCATGTCTCCGACACGACTCATTGTCAGCTCCTATTGCTACCTTTCACACACTCAAAACAACTGGCAGGCGAGGAGGGACTCGAACCCACAGCACCCGGTTTTGGAGACCGGTACTCTACCAATTGAGCTACTCGCCTATCGCCGATGAAGCACTCACTCGAAGTGCTGGCCACATCCGCCTGTTTATTACGCATAAACCTGTTGCACATCAATCTGCTTATTTGCCGATTTTTGTTTCTTTGTGTTCGGTATGCTTACGACAAGAGCTGCAGTATTTATTCAACACTAACTTATCAGTCATCGTACGTTTATTCTTATCCGTCGTATAGTTACGGCGTTTGCACTCGGCACATGCCAAAGCAAGTAGTTCACGCATTTCCTATTCTCCAGTGACGGCAAAGCGGCAGCAGGTAAACCTGCCGCCGCCGCGCGTTCTCTTTATTACTATTACTTACTAATGTCGGTAACGACGCCAGCGCCGACCGTGCGACCGCCTTCGCGGATAGCGAAACGCAGTTCCTTATCCATAGCGATCGGTGTGATCAGCTCAACATCCATCGAGATGTTGTCGCCTGGCATTACCATTTCTGTGCCCTCAGGCAGTGTAACCGAAC
>CAZDFL010000165.1:0-3116 GCA_964504835.1 uncultured Zetaproteobacteria bacterium | reverse complement strand
TGCTGCTGCGTATGGTCGCATGAATGAATTAGTTCAAAAACGGTGAAACTTCAGTAATAGAATAACCAGCCTGTTTAAAGCCAAGGGAGCACCCACCGGCACCACAAAATAAACTAATCGCTATTGGAATCATACAGCCCACTTTAAATTCGTTTTATAAATTCTCAAATACAATTTAAATCGTAGTCCTCGGAATGAATTAATATTTGGTGCTAACAGTCATATAGACAGAATGGGTTGATATTAGGATAGATGGAATCTATATATTGACTTTGTAGCATCTCACTCCCCATACTTTGTCTTATGCCTGTTCAAAACCATAATCCTTTACCGGGTAAAAGACAAACAGACTCGCCGGAGCGTGAAGCTGCAATCGCACGCTTCTGGAATCAATATATTACTGTCATTCACGATAAGGGAATCAAGGAACCGTTTGATCGCTGGTTTGTGATTCGGGCGCGGCATTATATCGAAGCCTTTCCCGATAAGCGGCTGGCACAGCACTCTGAAGCAGACTTGCGCGGGTATCTTGAGATGCTAGGCAGAAAAGGTTCATGGCTGGGGTGGCAATTCCGGCAAGCGTTGGATGCCATTGAATTGCTGTTGCGGGAGATGGTGTCTGTGCCGTGGGTGGATGACTTTGACTGGCAGCAGTGGCGAGCTTCGACCAAAGAACTCTCCGATCAGCATCCGACTGTGGCGCGAGAGATGCAAACTGCGGCGCCATCGCCGCCCTACGAAATCGCACCGGCACAACAACATCCTGAATTAATAGCACGCATGAAAGCTGAAATACGGCGGCGAGGTTATTCGATTCGAACGGAGCAAACCTATATCTCCTGGGTAGCTCGCTATATCGGCTTTCATCAGGGTCATAACCCTGCTGATCTGGATATGTCCGCCATCAGCTCATTTCTTGAACATCTGGCGCTGGCTCGCAATGTTAGTAGCAGCACGCAGAATCAAGCCCTCAATGCGCTGGTATTCCTGTATAAACAAGTATTGGGACAGGAGCTGGGCAAGCTGGAATCATTTGTCCGCGCCAAACGCCCGAAACGGTTGCCGGTGGTGCTCACGCCCGGCGAGGTGCGCCGGTTGCTGGGTGGCATGCACGGGGTGTTCCGGCTACAGGCCGGTTTGTTATACGGAGCGGGCATGCGGCTGATGGAATGCGTACGGCTGCGGGTGCAGGACGTTGATTTTGAATATCGACAAATCACCGTGCGCAATGGCAAGGGCATGAAAGATCGCGTCGTGCCGCTACCGGATTCATGCATAGAAGCATTACAGCCACATTTGGCCGAGGTGAAAATACTGTTTGAGCAGGATCTTGCCGAGGGGCATGGCGAGGTGTTTCTGCCCGATGCGTTGGCGCGCAAATATCCGAAGGCTGCAACGGAATGGCGCTGGCAATATGTGTTTCCCAGTCAACGTCTGTCGGTTGACCCGCGCTCAAAACAGGTTCGCCGCCATCACTTGCATGAAAATGGTCTGCAAAAAGCAGTGAAACAGGCAGCCAATGCGGCGGGCATTGAGAAACGCGCCAGCTGCCACAGCCTGCGCCATTCGTTTGCTACGCACCTGCTCGAACATGGCTATGATATTCGCACGGTGCAGGAATTGCTCGGCCATGCCGATGTCAGCACCACCATGATTTATACGCATGTGTTGAATAAGGGCGGGGCGGGCGTGCAAAGCCCGCTGGATGCATTGTGAGCGGCTGCTTCTACCGTGTCTAAAACTGCACTAAAACTGGCAGGGTTTTGCCTCTCCATTCCCGCGCTGGTGTTGCTGGCGGCGCTGTTTTCCGGACACGATGGCCATGCCATTGATCTGGATGCCGTTTTAAACGGCATATCGGGCCTGCACCTGCTCGGTACCGATGCGCTGGGGCGCGATGTGCTGGCCAGATTATCCGAAGGGCTACAACTATCACTACTAGTCGGACTGAGCGTCGTGTTGTTGGGCGGCATGGTCGGCATATCCATCGGTATGATTGCAGGCTGGGTTGGCGGTTGGATGGATGCATTGCTGATGCGAATCGCTGATATTGTGCTCTCATTCCCCGGCATTCTGCTGGCTATTGCGCTGGCCGCCATGCTCGGACCCGGTATTGAGAATCTGGTGATGGCGCTGGTGGCGGTCGGTTGGGTCGGTTTTGCGCGACTTTCCCGCGTTCAGGTATTATCGCTTAAATCCGCACCTTTTGTGGAAGCGGCTATCGCCAACGGTTCAGGCGCGCCCTATATCGCAGTGCGCCATCTGTTGCCAAACATTGCCGCACCATTGCTGGTCGAAGCCAGTTTTGGCCTTGCGGCAGTGATTATTGGCGAAGCCGGATTATCATTTCTCGGTGTCGGCGTGCAGCCGCCGGATGCATCGCTCGGCACCATGATCCGCGAAGGCACGCGGTTGATGCTGGTATCCCCGGCGCTGGTCATCTGGCCGGGATTAATCTTGTTTTCGCTGGTGATGGCGGTCAACCTGCTCGGCGATGCACTGCGTGATAAACTGGATGTACGGATGGAGAGGAAATAGCAATGTCTGTTGAGCCTGACCTGGTTGAAAAGCTTAAACGAATCGAAGCTCTTTTTGCAAGAGCAGGTACAGAGGGCGAGCGCATCGCCGCCGGGACCGCCATTGATCGCATCAAGAAACGCATCGAGGCGTGTACACAGGTTGACCCGCCGGTTGAATATAAATTCTCATTGAATAATGCATGGTCAAGGCGCTTGTTCATTGCTTTGCTGCGCCGATACGATATCGAGCCATATCGGCGTTACCGGCAACGCCATACGACGGTGATGGCACATGTTTCCAAATCATTCGTTGATCAGATACTCTGGCCCGAATTCACCGCACTGAACGAGGCGCTCCAGGAACACCTTGATACCATTACAAACAGCATTATTTCCAAAGCTATTTTTGCCGACAGTGGCGACATCAAGGAAGTGAAGGCGATTCAGGCATGAATAAACATTTGATTATCGGGCTGGCAGGCCTGGCGCTGACAGATCAGGAGCGCACCTGGCTCAGGGAGAAACCGCCACTGGGGGTGATACTGTTTGCCCGCAATACAGAAAGCCCGGCGCAGGTGAAAGCCTTGCTGGCCGAGG
>CAZDFL010000164.1:0-3136 GCA_964504835.1 uncultured Zetaproteobacteria bacterium | reverse complement strand
ATGAAAAAAGGCCGTAAGCGGTATGCTTACGGCCTTTGTTTGATATGACGCGGAACTTCACGCCGATAACCTTCTTAATTATAACTATTCAGATTGCTGCTGATTTGTTTGAGAACAAGGCGAAAAAGCACAGCTTACTCGTGTAAGTGAGCATTTTTTAACGCAGTTATCGGACAAATCAGTGGTGAGCTGAATAGTTATAATCAGTCGAACTTGCGAACGATGACTGATGCGTTGGTACCGCCAAAACCGAACGAGTTGGATACAGCCACGCTGATATCCGCATCACGCGCCTGATTGGGCACATAATCCAGATCGCATGCAGGATCCTGATTATCCAGATTTATCGTTGGTGGAACCACGCCATTGAGTACGGCCAGCACCGAAAATGCCGCTTCAATGCCACCTGCCGCACCGAGCAAATGCCCTGTCATCGACTTGCTTGATGACACCATCAGCTTGCTGGCATGCTCACCGAACACAGATTGAATGCCCTGTGTTTCAGCCACATCACCGGCTGGTGTGGACGTGCCATGCGCATTGATATAATCCACATCTTCCGCATTAATCCCTGCACGATTGAGCGCAGCATTCATACACCGAGCACCGCCCTCACCGCCCGGAGAAGGCGAAGTCATATGATAAGCGTCGCCGCTCATGCCATAACCAATCACTTCAGCCAGAATATTGGCACCGCGCGCTTTGGCCGTTTCCAGCGATTCCAGCACCAGAATTCCGGCCCCTTCTCCCATGATAAAGCCATCGCGATCGACATCCCACGGACGCGATGCGCGTTCCGGCTCATCGTTGCGTCTGGACAATGCACGGGAAGCGGCAAAACCACCCACGCCCAGCTCGCAGATGCAGGATTCCGTACCGCCTGCAATCATGGCATCGGCCTTGCCAGCAGCAATGATTTCAAAGGCATCGCCAATGGCATGCGTACCTGTAGCGCAGGCTGTTACCGTTGCGACATTCGGCCCCTTGGCGCCGCTGGTCATCGAAATCCAGCCTGATGCCATATTGATAATCGTCTGCGGAATAAAAAACGGAGAGATTTTACGCGCTCCCCCTGCTTCATAAGCACGCATGGTCTTCTCAATATTGCCCAGACCGCCGATACCGGAACCAACCGCCACGCCCACGCGTTCGGCATTGGCATCGTCGATAACCAGGCCCGACTGCTCCAGCGCGATCATGGATGCGGCTACGCCAAACTGGATAAACCTGTCCATTTTGCGGGCATCTTTGCGATTGATGTAGTCGCCGACTTCAAAATCGGGCACTTCACCGGCAATGGTGCAGGCCATGCCAGTAGCTTCCGCATCGAACTGGCTAATCCGGCGTATGCCGGACTTGCCTGCGATCAGATTGTTCCAGCTAATATCCGTACCAGTACCGAGCGGCGTAATCAGCCCGACACCGGTGACGACAACGCGTCGGGTCATATTATGCTGCTTTGGCGGCGATATAGTCGATAGCGTTCTGCACGCTCTGGATGCCTTCAGCATCTTCATCCGGAATTTCGACATCGAATTCTTCTTCGAATGCCATTACCAGTTCAACAGTGTCCAGTGAATCTGCACCCAGATCATCGACAAAAGAAGAATCAGGATTGATTTCACCTTCATCAACATTCAGCTGATCGGATA
Organism: uncultured Zetaproteobacteria bacterium; assembly: GCA_964504835.1. Lineage (GTDB taxonomy): Bacteria > Pseudomonadota > Zetaproteobacteria > Mariprofundales > Mariprofundaceae > Mariprofundus. The sequence goes on along the minus strand of CAZDFL010000164.1, from coordinate 1,484 downwards.
CGATTTTAATAATTTTAGCTTCGATTTCTGCAGACATAAGTCCTCCCGAAAGTTTGTAGGTGCGGCTTCTATCATAAGGCCCATATGCGCACAAGTATGGGCTCTTTCAAAATGGTCTGCTTGCAGACTGTTTTGAATGTTACATGTACATGCCGCCGTTGACGTGCAGCACTTGTCCGGTGATGTATCCGGCAGCATCGCTGGCCAGAAAACATACGGCGGCAGCAATATCTTCTGCTTGCCCCAGCCGACCCAGTGGAATCTGCGATGTCAATTGCGCATGCGCTTCTTCGCCAAGCCCTGCTGTCATATCGGTAGCAATAAAACCCGGCGCAACCGCATTGACAGTAACATCTCGCGAACCAATTTCACGTGCCAGAGAGCGGGTCATGGCTTCCACCCCTCCCTTGCTGGCGCAGTAATTCAACTGACCCGGATTACCCATGCTCGCCACAACCGACGAAATATTAATCATACGGCCACCGCGCGCCTTCATCATCGGACGCACTGCTGCCTGCATGGCATTGAATACGGAAGACAGGTTGGTATTGATCACCGCATCCCATTCCTCGGCTTTCATGCGCATGGAAATATTATCGCGGGTAATGCCGGCATTGTTCACCAACACATCCAGCCGACCAAAATCTTTGGCCGTATCTTTTACAAAAGCCTGAATCTGCTCACGGTCGGATACATCCACCGCCCTGGCGCTGACTTCAACGCCGTATTCAGCCCGAATCTTTTCAGCCGCATTATCAATGGTGGCTTGCGTGGTGCCGCAAATGGCCAAATTATAACCGGCCTCTGCCAGTTTTCTTGCCACCACGAAACCAATGCCGCGACTGGCTCCGGTTACCAATGCTATTTTTACATCACTCATCATTATCCCCCGCAAGCATGGCCAAGCTGCTATCCATCTGCTCAGAATTCACACTAGCCCCAACAATCATAGCACGCTCAATACGTTTGACGAGCCCTGACAACACCCTGCCCGGCCCCATTTCCACACCCTGCGTAATACCAGATGCCGCCAGTTTCTGAATGGTTTCAGTCCAGCGCACCGGCGATACCAGTTGCGCCACCAGCGCTGCGCGTATTTTCGTCACATCCTGTTCAGGCGTGGCATTCGCATTGCCCCACACCGGACAGGACGGTGTATGAATCGTTATTTCATTCAAACGAAGCGCCATGGCATCCGCAGCCGACTGCATTAACGGCGTATGTGACGGCGCACTCACGGCCAAAGGCAAGGCCCGTCGGGCTCCGGCTGCCTTGGCATCCGCCATCAACCGTTCAACCGCTGCCGCATGACCGGCCACAACCAACTGCCCCGGACAGTTATAATTGGCCGCCCAAACCTTTTCATTTTCCGTAGATGTAGCCCTGCACAGCTCTTCCACCACATCATCGGCCAGCCCCAGAATAGCCGCCATGCTTCCAACACCGGCAGCAACCGCTTCGGTCATGGCTCTGCCACGGAATGC
>CAZDFL010000163.1:0-3141 GCA_964504835.1 uncultured Zetaproteobacteria bacterium | reverse complement strand
GTTCAATAATTCTCTGTTTCATGATCTGCCAGTCCTTTGATGACACTATACGCTTCGAGCAAGCATGGTGCCAGTCAAAACAGAACGAATCAAAACAGAACGACCGTTAAAAAAGATGGCAGGTTTGGTTTTTCGATTCAAATGAGGCATGGCCGACCATAACATCATGACGCTTATCGTCTGTAAGCTCAATAATCCAGCAGTAGTTCCACTCTCGGCTGTGCTTTCTGCTTCGCTTCATCAATGGCGGGATGACAATTAAACACTTTTTTATCGGCGATGCCGAGCGCGCGCAATGCAGCTATGACCACATCGGAACGCTGCTGCGCCAGTGCCAATAACTGCTCATCATCCAGCGCAGGCTGAGTCACATAGGCAGGCTCCGTTTGCCCCACAGCTGTCTCCGGTGCCGGTTGCATCATCATCTCAGCTTCGATACGCGTTGCGATACCGCAAACTTGCAAACGGAAATCCCTTTTTTTCATCATCGTGGCGATCTTGCTGATGTAATCGCTCATTTGCGATGTCAGCACTATTCCTCGCTCGGCAAATGCGACAGGCGTTAATTTCGGTTTGGCGGCCTCTTTGATGATGCCACTGGCAACATCGGCAACCAGAATGATGCTGCCATAAGGTTGCAATGCCAGCGCCGCATAGGTCAGAGCGCCTGTTTTTAACGAAGTCAGCAGCGCTTTGTTAATGATATGGCTGAGATTGATATCCGGATCATCAAGAGGGCCGCTGACCGGCACGTTGAGTGTAACATCACCCCGATCATCGAGTAACATGCCCAGCGCCATATCAACCGACATGCCTCCGGTCAGGCTGATTTTCTGTTTGGACTGATGCGCATGCTGTGAATCCGCCAGAGCCAGTTTACGAATGAGCACCTTGTTTTTTGAATCAATCGTATCGTTTCTAATGCTGATATCGCTATCCAGATTCAATTGCCCTGTTTTGATCGACTTGCCCAGATCAGTTTCGACATAGCCGGACATCGGTGGCAAATCAAAGTTTTTCAGTGCCAGTTGTAAATCGGCGCGCAGTTGTTTGCCTGCCGCAACGTTCGTTTCCCCTTTCAGACTCAGCGCACCCGATTTTCCCAGCTTCACCTGCACATCCAGTTTACCGCGCTGCTTGCCGGAACTGTCCAGCGGCGCAAAACGGACGTGTTCGATCTGCATTGTAGTCGCCAGTGCAGGTGTGACCGACTCGTCGTGCAATTCAATCTGGCTGCCCGCACCCACCACCACGGAATCGATAACAAGCTGCGCTGTTGCGCTGCCCGCATCCGATGGGATGGCCGAAGCCTGCGGAATATCACCCTTTTGCGCGGATTTTTCCGACTGCTGTCCGGCTATGCCTGCTGGCAACTGCCAGCCGTTTCTTTGCTTCACCAGATGCGCCTGGAGTTTATCGATTTGCAACTCTTTCACCCGGTATGCGCCGCCTGTTGCCAGCGTTGCTTGTCGAGCCTGAATCCGACCAATGGAGCCCAGTGAGATGGTATCATCAGCGGGCAATTGTATGCCCTCAAACGTCAACGATTCAAAACTGCCGGACTCAGACCCGTTCATGACAAGCTGTTTTAAACTGGCATGATCGAATGCAGCCAGCCGTTGATTCGGAGCCTGCAGATTAGCTTTGTGCATGGTCAGTGATTTCAAACGCATCGCTTCTCCGGAACGGATGGCAAGACCGGCCAGCATGGCGTCTTCCAGATGGGCACTTTGATTGTCCGGACTCAATGCCTCGGCCTGCAACTGATTCAGACTGAGTTTATCCAGATCAAGACTGCCATCGAGTCCGATATTCAACCCGGCAAGATTGATTTTCTTCAGCTTCACATGACCACGCTCACCGCTCGCATGATTCACAACAATATTTTTAGCCCCCAGAGTTTTAATACGGACATGCCGTGCAGCGCTCTTGCCTGATTGTTTTACAGAAGACATTGCAATATCGGCCAGATCAGTTTCCGCAATCAACACAGACTGCCGATGACCGTCAACAGCTTCGGCGCTGAGTTTATTCAGTACAAGCTTCGCCACAGCAAGATCACCACCCAAACCGGCATCCAGCCCGTTGATCTGCATGCCAGCCAGATGCACATCGCCCTGCCCGTTAAGCGCATGCCTGATGCGAAGCTTTTTCAGCCTTGTCGATTTGACGTGGATACGATCCTTATCGACCAGTGCAATGCCATCGAATTTCAATTCAGATACATTGATCTGACGCTTGTCATGCGCCTGATCAACCGCCAACCCTTGCACGGCGAGCGATAGCTGTTTTGTCTGAAATGAAACCGTCTGGAGCGAAGCCAGCAAATCCGTATTTTGTAGCGAGAATGCAATTTCAGCCGCCACGGTGGCACCGGCCAGCCTGAGCTTGTAACCAAAACCGGAGAAGGTCATAGCGCCAATCTCGATATGATTCACCATCTGCTGTTGCTGCTGTTGAAGGTCGGAGAGCGACAGGCGCAATGATTTTAACGGCAGTGAAAAAGAAAACAGGTCGGTTTTTACGTTCATATCCACCGCATCAAGCAGCAGATCATCGACCACGACCAGCCATGGATTATCCTGCTCGCCGGGCTGCGCTGCTGCGGTTTCTACTGCTGCGGTTTCTGGGGCGCCAGCGCCAGCACTTATACCTGCCACCTGCCATATCCCCTTCCGCTGCAACACATGCAGATTCGATTGGCTGAGTTTCAGGGTGCGGATATGCACAATATGATGCCATAACGGCAACCAGTCGAAATCAATACTCAAATGATCAATAGTTAAGCCATCACCCGATTTCAAGCCTTCGACAAGCGCTTCGCCGCTGAACAGGTTCAGATCAATATTGGCAATGCGCGCATCAGCCACGCCGTGCTGTTGCAACCATGATACAGCGCCTTTCTCAATGGCGAAAGGCAATAGCGATAGCAGCCCGCCCATAAGCACAAATATCAGTATGACAACCATCAAAAACCTGCGCAGGCCTGATCGGCCTGCGCTTGTATTATCGCGCCTTTCCTCCACCACCGTCACCTGAGCGCTTACAGCACCTCAACCGCTTTGGCGGCGAGTCTTGAACGTTCACTGGCTTTCAGGGCGATATGACCGCCATGCTCCCAACCGGCGAAGGCAGACACAG
>CAZDFL010000162.1:0-3227 GCA_964504835.1 uncultured Zetaproteobacteria bacterium | reverse complement strand
GTAGCTCTGTGGTGGGCGCTATTTAGCCTGCCTCTGGCTCGCTTCGTGCATGAACAGGGTGACGTGGTATCGGCACACTGGCTGGAGACTGCCAGCAATGGTTTTAGCCAGTTGAGAGAAACATTTCATCATCTGCGCGGCCTGAAACAAATCTGGTTGTTTCTGCTGGCCTATTTCCTCTATATCGACGGGGTGAATACGGTGGCACGCATGGCTGTGGATTACGGCCTGTCGTTGGGGTTTGATTCATCCGTATTAATCACAGCGTTGTTAATGACCCAGTTTATCGCTTTTCCGTCGGCATTGGCGATGGGGTGGCTGGGTGAGCGCTGGAGCGCCAAAGGCGTAATTCTGCTTAGTCTTGCGGTGTATTCAGTTGTCTGTATCTGGAGCTCCACCATGCAGCAGGCATCCGATTTTTACTGGCTGGCAGCAGCGATTGGCTTAGTCATGGGCGGTGTGCAGGCATTATCGCGTTCGATGTATGCACGCATGATTCCCAAACATCAGGCCGCCGAGTTTTTTGGATTTTTCAATATGCTGGGCAAGTTCGCTGCGGTGATGGGGCCTGCCATGATGGGTGTGGCCAGTCTTGTATCCGGCAGCGCCAGATTCTCGATACTGGTGATTGTACTGCTCTTTGTCGCTGGCGGCGCCATACTGTTCTATGTCGGTGAAAACAAACATCATCAGCAATAATTATTTCAGTTCTTTATCAATCAGGCTTCTGAGGTTTCTCGTGCTGGTGCTGACGTGGCGCGCCAGCATGGCCTGATCGATATTGGTGTGCGCCGCTTCGATGTTACGGCGTAAATAGTACAGGGATGCCAGCATAAAGGCTGCATCGCTATTGCTGGATGAATAAGCCAGTTTTTTCTCATACTGCTGGATGATTTGTTCGACTTTTGTATTCAGGTGTTCATCCAGCGCTACGTAATGCAGGGCATGCGGGTCGATTCTCAGGGCGCGGCGCATGGCCCACACGCCTTTGTCGAGTTGGCCAAGATCAGCCGAGGCCAGCGCATAACCAACCTTGAGAGCGCCCTTGGAAGGCGATGCCTGAGCCTGTCTGCCGAAGTCGGTCAGGGCTGCACTGGCCTGATTGTTGCCGAGTAATGTCCAGCCGTTGCCGGTGGCGATATGGCTGCCGCCGCGATCGTAAGTCCTGTTCTGGTAGGTTGAGTTTGATGAATAATCATGGTCGGAATCATATGGTGTGTTGTAACCGTAATAGTGATGGCGGTAATTGGAATAGCCATAACCCGGATACCCGTAACTGTGGTGATCGTAGCCATGATGGCCGTAACCGTAATAGCTGTGCAGTCCGTAATACGGATAGCTGTATCCATAACCGTAGGAATGACCATAGCCGTAATGGCTGCTGTGATGGCCGCCAAAACCGAAATGGAGATATCCGCCAGCCTGTGCAGGCGCGGCCATGAATAAAACAGCAGTAGTGAAGGCAATCAATAATCTGAAAGAAATGACATGACGGGTTTTCATCATACACCTCCATGGCGCACTCATCCCATCTCCGTGATCTGTTTAAACAGTTGGTCGCATCAGCAGGCTGCGCGTTACATGCCAACAAAAAAAGGCGGACTCTTTCGAGCCCGCCCTTTGAATGGTGCAGAAACAGATTAGCTGTAGTAGCTGATCATGCTTTCCAGTGAACGTGCAGTAATCTTGGATGCATTGCCGGCAGAGCCGAATGCTTCGAAGCGTGCTTCGCAAACACCTTGCATGGCTGCCGTGGAAGCCTTGAGGAACTTGCGAGGATCGAAGTTGGACGGATTCTCAGCCAGGAATTTGCGCACTGCGCCGGTAGAAGATAAACGCAGATCGGTATCAATATTGACTTTGCGAACGCCATGCTTGATGCCTTCAACGATTTCTTCAACAGGAACACCGTAGGTTTCGCCGATATCGCCACCAAATTCATTGATCACGGCCAGCCATTCCTGTGGAACAGAGGATGAACCATGCATGACCAAATGCGTGTTCGGCAGGCGTGCATGAATTTCTTTCACACGATCAATAGCCAGAATATCGCCCGTAGGTGGCTTGGTGAACTTATAAGCGCCGTGAGAGGTGCCGATGGCAATAGCCAGCGCATCCACGCCGGTCTTTGCAACAAAGTCAGCAGCTTCTTCAGGATCGGTCAGCATCTGATCCATGGTCAGGATGCCTTCTGCACCGCTGCCATCTTCTTCACCGGCTTCGCCGGTTTCAAGAGAACCCAGACAACCCAGTTCGCCTTCAACAGAAACGCCACCGGCATGTGCCATATCGCAAACTTTCTTGGTGGTTTCTACATTGTATTCATAGCTGGAAGGGGTCTTGGCATCGGCCATTAATGAACCGTCCATCATCACAGATGAGAAACCGGACTGAATGGAACGCAGACATACTGCTGGCTCAGCGCCATGATCCTGATGCATCACAACCGGGATATGCGGATACTGCTCAATCGAAGCCGAGATCAGATGACGCAGGAATGATTCACCTGCATAACCGCGTGCGCCTGCAGAACCCTGCATGATGACCGGTGAGTTGGTCTTGTCGGCAGCCTGCATGATTGCATGCACCTGCTCCATATTGTTTACATTGAATGCGGGCATGCCGTAGCTATTTTCAGCGGCGTGATCCAGCAATTGACGTAATGAAATTAATGCCATTTCTTCCTCCTTGTGTTTTAACGGGCACAGTATGCCCAATTGATCGGTTTATATGAACCGCAATAATTTTACTTGTTTATCCTATCGATCAAATACTTCGCCAACACGCACGATTTTCATCGCGTTGGTGCCGCCAGCTTTACCCATCGGCGTGCCCAGCGTCATGATCACCAGATCACTATCGGTGACCAGATTGTCATACAACATTAGCGCAATACCATCGCGGGTAGCCTGTGGCGCGTCTTTCTCACCGTATGACTCACAGATCGGCTTTGGAATGACATTGCGAAACAGGGTGACGCGGCCGGCTGTTTCAGCCGACGGTGTTAGCGCATAAATCGGTGCCTGGGTCAGGTGACGTGACATATACAGTACCGTGTTGCCACTATGCGTAAATGCAGCGATAGCCGAGATTGGCATCATATGCGAGGTATCCATAGCCTGGCGCGCAATGCATTCATCAATCGAATGCGGCGGAAAGCGGGGATCACGTGTTGTTGTCGATGGCAATACTTTCTGCTTCTCGGTTTCGATGCAGGTGCGATGCAT
>CAZDFL010000161.1:0-3233 GCA_964504835.1 uncultured Zetaproteobacteria bacterium | reverse complement strand
AGCAGATGGTGTAGCAGATGCCACTTCCTGAGGTGTTTCGCTTTCCTGAGACATTAATGAATTCTCCAAATAATAGACGCGAGTTCGATGCAATCAGTCATGAACCTTCGCTGGTTTGTAACAATAGAGTTGATGAACCACAGTTTGAATTTAAAAACACATCTCACTTACAACTGCAGTTCGGCTGAAAAAAATAGTGGCTGAGCAATATATGGCTGACGATAAATAATGAATCATAAGTCGAATTGGACAACCGGAACGCCGGGAGATGTACCGGCAACGGACGCATTGCTAAATGTCTCCGAATAGCCTGTCAACCATCATTTCACTTTTTTTGCAATAATGCATGTGTTTTTAACACCTGCTGCTGCAACGCTGCCAGGCTGTCTGTATTGACAATGATATAGTCAGCAGCCTCGCGCCGCTCTGCATCGCTGACCTGCCGGTCCACAATCGCATCAAACGCATCCGCGCTGCGATCACCTCTGGCCAGCACACGTTTACGCCGCAAGGCCAAATCGGCCAGCACGACAATCACCGCATCCATGCGCTCCGCACCACCGGATTCCAGCAGCACCGATGCCTCGATCAAAGCATAGTCGCCCTGCTGCTGTTGCAACCAGTTCGCTTCCGCCTGCCGAATCAGCGGATGCATGATAGCATTGAGTTTCGCAGTCTGCCCTGCATCCGAAAAGCAGCGCTGCGCCAGTTGCTTCCTGTTCAATGAAGCATCCGGGTTCAAAATATCGTCACCAAAAACATCGGCCAGCTTTTTTAACCCGGCACTGGCTGGCGCAACGACAGCATGGCCGACCTGATCCAGATCCAGCACCGGCACGCCCAGCTCGGCAAACATCGCCGCCACCGTGCTTTTGCCGCTGCCGATACCGCCGGTCAAAGCCACGCGGCGCGGACAACGGACAACCCTATCATCCATTTGACCACCCCCTTGAGCACCCCTTTGATCACCCATGAAGGCCTGCCAGATTCAAATACCAGTTCAACACCTGCTCTCCCCATACAAACCAGATCATACCCGCCACCGCCAGATACGGGCCAAACGGAATTTCGGCTCTTAACCCTTTTTTGGCCAGCAACAGAAATATCACGCCGACAATCGTTCCCACCACCGATGAAACGAGAATAATAAACGGCAATGCTTGCCAGCCCATAAATGCACCCAGCATGGCCAGCAATTTGAAATCGCCATAACCCATGCCTTCACGACCGGTTAGTAATAAAAACAGCCGGGCGATCAACCAGAAAATACCATAGCCAGCTATCGTTCCGATCAGCGCATCCTGCCAATCGCCCAGCCACCATGAAAAAATCAATCCCAGCGCGATGCCCGGATATGTTAATACATTGGGCAGCAAACCCGTTTCCAGATCAATAAAACTCAGCACCCAGAGCAGAAAAAACAGGGTGATCGCCACCGCCAGCTCCGGCGTTAGTCCAAAATGCCATGCCAGTAAACCCCAGCTAACCCCCATCACCAACTCCAACACTGGATAGCGCCACGAAATCGAACCATGACAATGGCGGCAACGCCCAGCCAGGATCAGCCAGGATAGCAGCGGGATATTATCGTACGGCGCAATGGCATGGCCGCAAGCCGGGCAATGACTGCCGGGAAAAGCAATCGATTCACGCCGGGGAATACGATAGACGCAAACATTGGAAAAACTGCCGACCATCAGGCCCAGCAGAAATACTGTCCATGCCATCATGTTTCTTCGTCCGCCCCATGCCCTTTTTTCAAACGATAGCGCAGCGAGCGGAAACTGATGCCCAGCTCCATCGCGGCTTTGGTAATATTGCCGCCGGTTCTGGCCAGCGCCTCATCAATCAACTGTTGCTCGATTTCACCCACCCATGCATCCAGATCACCGCCCTGCTGCTGCATATTTTGCAATGAAATATGGGTGCTTCCATCTGCACCGGAATACATCTCGGCCAGCAGCGCCGCATCCAGATCACCGCTTTCAGACAACGCCAGCATACGCTGCAACAAATTCTCCAGTTCGCGCACATTGCCCATAAACGGCAAGCTTGCCAGCTTTTTCAGGCAGGCCTCACTAAGCCGGGCGCGCCCGCCGCTGCACTGGCGCACAATCGCCTTGGCCAATAACGGTATATCTTCCTTGATTTGCCTGAGCGGTGGCATATGCACCGGCACCACATTGAGGCGAAAAAACAGATCTTCACGAAAATTCCCCTGCCGCACTTCCGCTTCCAGATCCCGATTGGTGGCGGCGATGATACGCACATCCACATCATGTTCCCTATCTTCACCGACCCGGCGCAGGCGTTTTTCCTGTAACACCCGCAGCAGCTTTACCTGCATCAATGTCGGCAACTCTCCCACTTCATCGAGAAACAGCGTGCCACCACTGGCCGATTCAATCAGGCCAACGCGATCACTGTTGGCATCTGTAAATGCGCCCTTGCAGTGGCCAAACAATTCGGATTCAAACAAACCTTCAGGAATCGCCCCGCAATGAACGGGAATAAAAGCGGCCTTGGCACGCGTCGAACTGGCATGCACCAAACGCGCAGCCAGTTCCTTGCCAGTACCGGATTCACCTGAAATCAATACCGTAAAATCAGATTTCGCGCCCCGTTTCAATCGCTCCCGTACCCGCAGCATCGGTTCGGAATCGCCGATCAGCATCGCTTCGGCGGATCCTGTAGTTTCCGCCAACCTCTCCGCATCTGCCCCAGATTGATCTGTCGAATGCGCCGCTTCGGAGGCTGCATCGAACAGCGCCCGCTCAACTGCCGAGGCCAGTTCTTCTCCCGATACCGGCTTGGTTAAATAATCAAATGCGCCCCGCTTCATGGCTGCAACCGCCGTATCGGCGCTGGCATAGGCCGTCAACAGCAGTACCCGAGCCTGCGGTTGCTGTTTGCTCGCCATGTCAATGACTTCCAGCCCGGCATCGCGCCCCTGCATGCGCAAATCGGTTAGCACCACATCAAACGTCCGATCCTGCAACGCCTGCGCAGCTTCTTGCGGCGAAGCGCAAGCGCATAGTTGATGACCCTGCATTTCCAGCCCCATCGACAATACCTTGCGGGCATTCGCCTCATCTTCAACCAGCAGAATTTCAGCCATGTCTCATGTCCTCCGCCTGTATCTCCATCGTTTGAATCGCCAGACGCTCCATGTCGGGCTCTAGCGGCCCGTTGACTCGAAAACAGACTGATCCCGCATCGGCATCAACATTTAC
>CAZDFL010000160.1:0-3255 GCA_964504835.1 uncultured Zetaproteobacteria bacterium | reverse complement strand
CTGGCTATTGTGCGCATGCACAGGCAAGCACTGTTTGCTGCTCAAGAGCGGGTAAAGCATGAGTCGGTTTATTTTGGTGGCCCATTGTGTACGGGGGCAGACAAGTTAGCCAATGATGTGCCCGTTAAAGCTGCTGATATCGGTGATGTTGCCGTATTCGGGCTGGCTGGTGCCTATGGGCTGAGTATGTCCAATATTGAATTTCTCAGCCATGCCCGACCGGCAGAGATTATTCTATAGCGCCTGACGCGCATGTTAATCCAGGCCAGCATTCATGCTGGATTGCATTGGCCGGGATGATATAATGTTCCTGTTGGAACTACAGGGACAGGGAGTTTATCCATGAATCATTTACAGAAAACCATCGAAAGTGCCTGGGAAACCAGAAGTGAATGGGATTTTCGCACCACCCATGCCGAAACCCGCGATGCTGTTGAACGTACCATTCAACTGCTTGATGACGGCGGTGTGCGCGTGGCGGAAAAAGATGACGATGGCAACTGGGTCACGCAGGAGTGGCTGAAAAAAGCCGTACTGCTGTATTTCAAGCTGCATGATAATCAGGTAATCGGCGGTGGCGATACCAATTATTACGATAAAGTGCCGCAAAAATTTGCCAACTGGGGCGAGGATATGTTCCGCAAGGGTGGCATGCGTGTGGTGCCCCCGGCAACTGTGCGCAAGGGCGCGTTCATTGCGCCGAAAGTCGTGCTGATGCCATCATATGTGAATATCGGTGCCTATGTGGACGAGGGCACGATGGTGGATACCTGGAGCACGGTCGGCTCCTGCGCCCAGATTGGCAAAAATGTACATCTCTCCGGCGGCGTCGGCATTGGTGGCGTGCTGGAGCCATTACAGGCCACGCCCACTATTATCGAGGACAACTGCTTTATCGGGGCCCGTTCCGAAATTGTCGAAGGGGTGATTGTGCGCCAGGGGGCAGTGATTTCGATGGGTGTCTATATTGGCCAGTCCACGCGTATCTTTGACCGAGAAACCGGCGAGACCTTTTACGGCGAAGTGCCGCCCTATTCCGTGGTGGTATCCGGTTCGATGCCTGGAAAGTCCGGCGGCCCGAATTTATACTGCGCTGTTATCGTCAAAAAAGTGGATGAAAAAACACGCGCCAAAACCGCCATTACAGAACTACTGCGCGAATAAGTATTGTACGATTCAGCCGCGCATAGCATAGCAAGAAATAGGAGGGCAATATGCCATTAAGCAAACTGGAAAGTAGTATAGAAATCAATCGACCGATTGAAGAAGTGATCGCGTTTGTCGATGACAACAGTAACGATCCGATGTGGCAGACATCGGTGCTGGAATCGGAAAAGAAAACCGATGGTCCGGCTGCTGTTGGCACCATTTACCATATCAAAGAGAAATTCCTGGGTCGCGTGATCGAGCAGGATTGGGAAGTCACCGCCCGCAATGAAGATGGCAGCGAGTGGTCTGCCAAAAGCCTGTCCGGCCCGTTCCCGATGGAAGCAACCATGACATTTGAAGCGAGTGGTGAAAACACCCGCGTCAGCCGCAGTCTGAGCATTGATGTCGGTCGCTTCTTCAAGGCGGCATCGCCGGTGGTTGGCCATATTGCCAAACGTGAAATGGACATGGATTTCGCCAATCTCAAAGAACTTCTTGAAGCAGAAGCATAACAGGTTCCTTCCCGTCAGGGTCTGAATCAGACCCTGACGGTATCTGGTATAAATAAATCTTAACCATTCATCCATCAGGTTTTTATAGCCTGTAAGGCAGGCTTGGTACCTCGGATATCAAATAAGGAGAGCCACTGATGCGTAGAATCATTCTGCTCATGGCCGCGTTGACGGTTTTTACACCACTTACTCAGGCCAATGAAATTATGGATTGGCTGGATGACCATGCCGCAGGTATCGCTCCCAGCGTCACCAGCGCCGGACAGGCAAAGGTTGTGACAGCCGATGCAGCAACGCTGTTAACGCTGGAAAACAAGCAGACCGAGATGTATCCGCAGCCTTCTCCAGATGGGCGTTATCTGCTGACTGTAAGCTGGAAAGGCAAAGATGCCTGGATTTCACGTCGCTATAGTGAAAATGGTGACCCGGCCAACCGCACCACCTTTGACGTGCGCGCGCTCGACTCCATTCACTGGAAAAATAACGACAAAGTTTATTATCTCTCCGACCGGGCCGGCGGATTGGGTTTATGGGAAAAGATTTCCGATGGCGAAGGCATGCAACGGCGCATACAACGGCTTTCCGGCATCCTTACCCAGCCGATTCTGTTGCCCGATAGCGTAATCATTGCAACGCGTTTAAAACCCATCAGCAGAAAAACAAAACAGACTGGCCATCGCAAACACGATGATTTCAACAACTGGACATTCCCCGGTTATGTCGCCGAAATCGTCCGCTTTGACAACGATGGTCACGCCCATAAACTGGCCGATGGTGTCAACGCCGCTTTGTCGCCCGATGGCAAATGGATCGCTTTTTCCATGCCGACAGGCCGCAGTATTCATCTGTTTCGCATGCGCACTGACGGTTCCGAACTGATCCAGATTACCGATGCCCGCAGCGTCGATGTTCAGCCATCATGGAGCAACGATGGTCAATCCATCTTGTTTACTTCCAATCGCGCCAATAACGATCTGCGCCATCCGAAAAAAGCAGGTTGGGATATCTGGTCGATTGGCATTGACGGGCGTGCGCTAACGCAAATCACTTTCGACAAGGCACATGACGGCGGTGCCCGGATGGGCAAAGACGGACGCATTTACTTCCATTCCGACCGCACCATCACAAAAGCCATGCTGGCCGAACATCAAATCAAATCCGGCTCTTCACGCGGCTATCACATCTGGACGATTAACGCGCTGCAATAGCCACAAGCATATTGATCAAGTCCACGTTGGCTTCGGGCATCGGGTAGTTCGATAAATCATCCGTATTCGTCCAGACATATTCGGTTTCAGTATCTAACAGCGTGAGATTGTCGCAAAGGCAGGCGTACAGAACAAAATGCAGCAGACGATCAGGGTATGTGAAGCTGCTTTGGCCAATGAAATGCCAGCCATGAGCGTTAAGTCCCGTTTCTTCTTTCAATTCGCGAATCGCCGCCTGTTGCGCTTGTTCGCCGATTTCAACTTTGCCGCCGGGGAAAGACCACAAGCCGCCGCAATGTTGCTGTTCATCTCTTTTTAGCAGCAGCAGATTCCCCTGTTCATCAAAGGGGGCGACCAACGCAATGGTTTGTTCTTTCAGGTGCGAT
>CAZDFL010000159.1:0-3326 GCA_964504835.1 uncultured Zetaproteobacteria bacterium | reverse complement strand
GCTTCAATCCCGGCGGTTCCATTAAGGATCGTCCTGCCTTGTGGATGATTCGCGACGGCCTCAAACAAGGTCTGTTGGACAAGAGCAAAATCATCCTTGATTCCACCAGCGGCAATACCGGCATTGCGCTGGCCATGATCGGAGCCACGATGGGTTTTCGTGTGAAACTGGTCATGCCTGGCAATGTTTCGGATGAACGCAAACGCATATGTCGCGCTTTCGGGGCTGAGCTTATTTTTTCCGATCCACTGGAAGGTTCCGATGGCGCCATTCTCGATGCACGCAAGATTTATGAGGATAACCCGGAACGTTATTTCAAGCCGGATCAATACAACAACCCGGCCAATCCGCGCTCCCATGAAGAATCCACCGGCCCGGAAATCTGGCGCGATACGGGTGGAAAAGTCACCCATTTTATCGCCTCACTCGGCACCTCCGGCACCATGGTCGGCACCGGTCGTTTTCTGAAAAAAATGAACCCCGGCGTCTGCATCGTCGCCGCTGAACCGGATTCTCCGTTCCACGGCATTGAAGGTCTGAAACATATTGAATCGAGCATTGTGCCCGGCATCTACGATGCCAGCGTCTATGACCAGAAAATCGGCATTGACACCGATGCAGCCTACCGCTTCACCCAGCGTCTGGCTTCGGAAGAAGGTATCCTGTCCGGTCAGTCCTGTGGTTGTGCGCTGGCCGCCGCCCTGCAGGTGGCGGAAAAGTTGGCGGAAGCCGGAAAATCGGGCGAAATCGTCGCTATTTTTCCCGATGGTGGCGAAAAATATTTGAGCACGCCGGTCTTTGCCGGTAGTGACCGTCTCAGTTATGGCGAAGGAATCTGAGCCGGACATAGCAACTGAACGACAAAAAAAGGCAGGAGACGAATCTCCTGCCTTTTTTATGTCGCTATCAGGCGATTACCGCTTGATCTGCATTAATGATGAGAGCATCTGATCGGTGGTCAGAATCGTTTTAGAATTGGCCTCATAACCACGCTGAACAATAATCAATTTAACGAATTCAGCGGCCAGATCCACATTGGACTGCTCCAGTGAGAATGGTGAAATCGAACCCATGCCACCTGCGCCTGGCAAGCCCAACACGGGTGAACCTGAAGCAATCGTCTCTTTCAACAGATTGCTACCATTATGGCTCAATACAGCATCGTTGGGGAAACTAGCTAATGCCACCTGAAACAAGGCGCGGCGTTGACCATTGGTAAATACGCCAAATATCTTGCCCGAGGAATCCGTTTCCAGCTTGTCCAGGAAACCGGCAGCAAAGCCATCACGCGTCATCTGGCGCGTGGCAAAACTGCCAGCCATTTGAACCGTACCATCCAGGCCTGTGCCGGTAATGCCCTGAGCATCAGCAGTCGCGACCGGATAGAGCGTTCCCTGACCTGCGGCATTGCCGAAGTTCATGTCAATCGCGCTTGGCGTTGCATTAGCCCAGTTGAAGGTCATCTGGGGAGAGGCTTCTTTCACCAGTTCGCCTTTTGGACCAAATACAATACTTTGTGATCCAAGCGTAACAACTCCGGCTGTAATCGTGGATGCCGTTGGCGCACCTATTTCTTTGGGCGTACCCGGCACTCCACCTTTTAGTTCAGCACCATCAACAGAGGCATGCCAATCCCATACGATATTACCGGCAGAATCCTGCCCAATCTTGGTGAACTGCAAACTGACTGCATGCGTTTGTCCCAGCGAATCAAATACATTGGCCTCGGTTTTGTAGTGGAATGTGGATGGGTTGCCCGGATCAAAGACCGTACCGGTAGGTAGTACCGTCGCATTCGAATCCAGTGTTGCTCCAACCGTGACGCCAGTTGTGGCTTTGGCCTGAGCAGCCAGGTTAGCGAATGCAATATCACTAACATTACCGACAGCCTTGCCCGTAATATCATCGACTTTGAAACCTTGCACAATATTACCCTGACCATCAATCAGGTTGAACTCCTTGTCCAGAATAAATGCTCCGGCTCTGGTATAAGTCAGTCCGTTGGAGGCAGGATCCCGCATGGCGAACAGTCCCTTGCCATTGATGGTCATATCGGTCGGGCTGGTCGTATTTTGTAGCGATCCTTGTTGCTGGTCGCGCGTGATTGAACCAATGCGCACGCCGTTACCCACCTGGTTGGCGATATTGGAACGGGTTACGCCCACAGTCTGGGATAATACATCCGAGAAGTTGACGTTCTGGCTTTTGAAGCCGAGTGTGTTGACATTGGCGATATTATCACCGACCACGCGCACAGCTTCACCGAATGATGAAAGGCCTGAAGCGCCGATGAAAAGTGCATTATAAATACCCATGATTTACTCCTTGTATTGTTCCGTTTACAGACGGATTTCTGTGATATCGGTGATGGATACGGATGTACCGCCCACCACGAGCTTTGTTCCTGAATCGGTGAATCGAACTGCATCCACAACGCCTGATCGCTGTACGACGCTGCCGACTGTGCCGCCATTAATATTGCTGGCGCTGACTTGAATCGAGTAGTTGCCCTGCGGCGCGGTTGCGCCGGTGTCTGTGGTGCCATCCCATACAACCGGATTGGCTCCGATAGCCAGGTTTGTCATCTGCATGGTTCGAACCGGATTGCCGTTACTATCCATAATAAATACCAGTGCTTCTGTAGCCGGATCTTTCAGAAGCACAGAGAAATTCTGATTGTTGCCGTTGTAAGATATATTGCTCTGTTGCATGGTTACCGTACGACCCAGATAATCAGCGCCGCTGCGTGGCTGCTGCGCAGTTGAAGATAAACCGCCGGCCCCAACCAGTTGTTCCAGCAGCGTGTTGCTTTTGGTCTGCTGCTCAACCATATTAAATTGCGCCAGCTGTGATGACATCTGGGTAGCATCCTGTGGCTTTAACGGATCCTGATTTTTCATCTGCGCCACCAGCAATTTAAGAAAAATATCTTTCTGGCCTATATCGGATTTTCGTGACGATGCTGTAGCGGCAGTGGATGCCGTCGTTACTGTCGGTGTTAGCATAGTATGCTCCTAACGCGCATGGATTTTTTCCTGTTTGGGCACATGGGGTATTTCAAACCCGGATACTCAGGCCCGATGCCGTCGAGGCCTGCTTGTTCACAGTTGTAGCCTCATTGCTGTTTGCTGCTGTATTTGCAATATGCTGTGCCTGACCTCGGCTGTGATGGCCTGAAAAAGTCTGCTGCTGACCCTGCGAACCCATCGAAAAACCGGACAGGTCAAAGCCCTGCTGGGCCAACGCACTTTTTAACTGGGGCAATTGCTGTTCAAGGGCTGCGCGGGTGGTGCCTTGATCAACAATGATGTGTACCTGTAGCTGTT
>CAZDFL010000158.1:0-3371 GCA_964504835.1 uncultured Zetaproteobacteria bacterium | reverse complement strand
TCCGGTCTGTTCGCCGCACCCGATGCGGCCAATATTCCGGCGACAGCGCATCCCGAAGCGGTATTCCCGACCTATTCCTTGATGCTGATTGCCATGCTTATCGGTTTTCTGGTCTATAAAAAGAACATGCCGCTGTGGCCGATGATTGGCGTGGGTTTTGTGCTGATGCTGATCACCACGCGTATTGGCCTTGATATGCCGGTGACTGGATTTTCAGCCGGTGACTGGACATGGTCGCTGCTGATTTACGCCTTTATCGCCAGCGTATTGCCAGTCTGGTTATTGCTGCAACCACGCGATTTCCTCAACTCGCTGTTATTATACCTGGCACTGTTTTCGATGCTGGCCGGTTTCTTTATCCTGTCGCCGGATTGGGTGGCACCGGCCGTCAATCCGCATCCGGTCGGTGCGCCGCCGATGCTGCCGTTTTTGTTTATTGTCATCGCCTGCGGCGCAGTATCCGGTTTCCACGGTTTAGTCGCATCGGGCACTACGTCCAAACAATTGAGCCGCGAGAGCGATGCGCCGTTTGTCGGTTATGTCGGCATGGTCGGGGAGTCCTTGCTGGCGCTGCTGGCTGTGCTGGCCACCACGGCAGGCGCATTTGCCACACGCGCCGATTGGGAATCGTTTTATGGTTCTTGGGATAAAGCGGCTGGTTTGCATCAGAAACTCGGCATATTTATTCAGGGCAATGCCAACTTCATTCACCAACTCGGCGTGCCGCTGGATTATGCTGCCGCCTTTATTTCGGTCGTGGTGGTTGGCTTTGCCATGACTTCGGTAGATACCGGGGCGCGGCTGCTGCGCTTTAATCTGGAAGAAATCGGCGCAACGCTGGGCATCAAAATCCTTGGCAACCGGTATATTGCCACGGCTCTGGCTGTGACGGCGATTGGTTTCTTCGCCTTCTTTAAAATGGATGGCAAGCCTGCTGGTCTGTTTTTGTGGACACTGTTCGGCACCACCAACCAGATTCTGGCTGGTCTGACCTTACTTACTGTGACGATTTATCTGTATCGTAAAAAGAAACCGATCCTCTATACCCTGTTGCCAATGCTGTTGGTACTCGGCGCGACCATTTCAGGTATGGTGATGGGCATCATCAAAGCCGTTGGCAAAGAGCAGTGGGCGGTGGCCATTGTCGGTTCGGTGATTTTCCTGCTGGCTGGCTGGGTGCTTATTGAAGCGTTGATTGTGGTTAAAAAAGTGAGAGCGGACAGAATCAGAGAAGAGCAACCAGAGGTTAGCTGATCGGCGAAGATTTCTCTGGCCAGTGGCATTCTGCCGCGACCGGGCATTGGTAGCATTTCGGCTTGCGGGCCGTGCAAATGTAGCGTCCGTGCAGAATCAGCCAGTGATGGGCGTGTTGCATGAATTCGTCTGGAATAACTTTAAGTAATCCCTTTTCGACATCCAGTGGCGTTTTGCCCGGTGCCAGACCGGTGCGGTTGCCGAGCCGGAAAATATGTGTGTCCACGGCCATAGTCGGCTCGCCAAACAGTACATTAAGAATGACATTGGCAGTTTTTCGCCCCACACCGGGCAATGCTTCGAGTTCTTTTCGCGTGCGCGGCACTGCACCGCCATGGTTATTTACCAGCATGCGGCAGGTGCCGATCAGGTGTTTGGCCTTGCTGTTATAGAGCCCGAGTGACGAGATGTATTCTTTTAATTTACGCTCGCCGAGCTCAAGAATCGACTGCGGCGTATTGGCGACCGGATACAGTTTTGCCGTGGCCTTGTTGACACCGACATCGGTGGACTGGGCGGAGAGCATCACAGCGGCGAGCAACTCGAAGTCGTTGGAATAATTTAATTCGGTGACGGGTTCGGGGTTGGCATCCTGTAGCTGTTTAAAAAAACGCCTGATTTCAGCGGCGTTCATGTTCAAGGGATTATTCGTTCACTTCTTTCATGGTCAGGGTGACCTGGCGATCAATAATATCACCGGCCGGGTTAAGTATCTGCTCGACAAGAAAAACCGTATTATCATCAATCTTTTCGATTTTCCCGTTGTGTTTACCCATGCGATTGCCACGCCGGACGATGTAACCTTTGCTGAGCGTATCTTCGATCATGGCCACGCGTTCGCCGCCCATGCTGAAAATAGCGACCAGTTTGAGCGCATCCAGATCGTATGCTTCGAGCTTTTCGCGTTTGCGGTTATCCAGGCGTACTTTGTTTGTCTGCAACGTGGTACTGCGCCCCTGCGGTGTAGCCTTTGCAAGATAGGAAGCAAATGGATCGCGCAGGTTGGCAAAGTCGATTTCCGGTGCCTTGACCATATGCTGCATGGCATCGGGAATGCCCGAATTATCTGCGATTGGCGCTGGCGCAGCCATCAACGGGGCAGTCCCCGCCAAAAGCCCCATAATCAGCCAAATCAGATGTTTCATGCTTACCTCCCCGCGTTCAGCAGCGTTTACCACATTGCACTCCAGCATAATCTTTGCCTTGTGCAAAGCTTTGCCGCACTAGCCCGGATGATGTTCGTTCTGGTTGCCATCAGCAAGTTGCAGGCCACTGGCATTATGGCCGGTACCGGGAGCCGTGCGATTTAGCGGCCAAAGACCTTTTTCAGAATGCTTGTGGTGCGTTTGACCGGGTTCTGTCGAATCGCCGCTTCTTCATCGGCCATGTAACGGAAAATACCAGCCAGCCCCAGATCGAGCACATGGCGGGTCAGATTGGCTTTTACATCCGGCATAAAGGGCAAGGACTGATATTGGCCGATCACAGCATCATAGGCTTGAACAGCACCGGCCTGATTCAAGGCGTTTTTGACAATTGGCCTCATTTCATCCGCCAGCGGGGCGCTCATTTTTCCTTTAAAATACTGTGTCGCCGCATCGTTTGGCCCGGACAATATTTTTCTGGCATCATCGAAGGACATATCCCTGATGGCATTAGCGAAGATACGTTTGGCTTTGGGGGTGGCGGCTTCTGCGGCACGGTTCAGTTTGAGTTCCAGATCATCCATCAGGCCACCCATGCCGACAGCTGCGAGGGTGGACTTTACCGTTTGCAGGCTATCGGGCAGTGGAATGTGAATTTTCGGGTCGCTATTAAAACCATCGGTTTTACCCAGCCTGCCTACCACGTTTTCCGAGCCCACGCGCAGCGCATCCTTGAGCCCTGCGATCATATCTGAATTACTCAGGGCATTAATGGACGGCATGCTGGTCGCCACCGGCTTGCCGCCGCCAGCATCGTTCAACATACTTCCAATTTGATCCATCCATCCGGCAGATGCCTGCGATACAGGAAAGAGCAACGCTGCCGCAATGATGATGAGTTTCCAGTATGGTGTTTTCATAGTTTACCCCCGTGTAGGTCAATACCATAGCGCATCACTACAACATCGCCAG
>CAZDFL010000157.1:0-3380 GCA_964504835.1 uncultured Zetaproteobacteria bacterium | reverse complement strand
CCGTGCTTCGGGCCGGTCTCCTGGCTTGCCTTCATCCTCCTCTGTCTTGTCTTCCCGGAATGAACCAGTGACGTATAAACAGAATTGTCAGGCCTACAGTAGCGGGGGCTGCGCCGGAATTGGTGGATTGCATTCGTAATACAAAACACCGCACCGGACTTCCCGTTTCACCCGTAGTCGATCAAATAGAGAAAGACCTTGGGCACCCAAAACGAGGCGAACCATAGCGGCGCGGTTTGCCTGAGTCTATGACGCTATGAACGCTGGCTATGAAATGTGGGTTTGAGGTGTAATTGTAGTCTGCGCGCCAGATCGAGCGGTTTTTCTGTTAAAATATCAGCACGTGTCTGAATTTCTACCACCAGACTGGTCAGCGTAAAGCCGCTCTGCTTTTGCTTGAGCAGAGACAGATTATTCTCGGCAATAGCCAGACCCTGATCGGCTGCTTTTTGCAGCCATGCAAATGCCTTCTCCCGATCTGTTGCGACACCGCGTCCCTGGGCATACATATAGGCCAGCGAATTTTGAGCCGGAGCAAAGCCCTGACGGGATGCTTTGAGATACCAGGAAAAAGCGGTCTTATCCTGTTGCTCCAGGCCATCGCCTTTGCGGTACAGGTTGGCCAGATTGAACTGAGCCGGTGCATAGCCGTGTTCAGCTGCCTGCTCATACCATTGCACAGCTTTTTGCATATCGAAGTCAGCGCCCTGCCCCTGCTGATACATGGAGGCAACAATAGTTTGCGCTTCCACATCTCCGACGCCGGCGGCGCGCTCGAACAATTCAAAAGCCTTGTTGAAATCACCTTTGCGATAATACAGGGCGGCAAGATTATAGATTGCATCGGCATTGCCTGCATCAGCAGCCAGCCCGTACCAGTGTTTCGCCGTTTCTGCGTTAACAATCACGCCACGGCCCAAATCGTACAACAGACCCAGCAATAACCGAGCCTGAACATCGCCGTCCGTTTGCGCTTTTTCCAGCCAATCGGCAGCGCTTTCTTCATTTTGAAATATGCCTGTGCCGCGCACGTACAGCAGACCCAGATTGTATTGGGCCAGTGTGTCTTCTTCTGCGGCTGCCTGTTTCAGCCATTTGAGCGCGGCGCGCATATTTTGTCTTACGCCCCGGCCAAGCGCCAACATAACCGCCAGATTATTCTGTGCATCGGCCTCGCCGCTTTTGGCCGCCTTGCGCAGCCAGCCGACTGCCTGTTTATCCTGTTGCTCAGAAGCCAGTATAATGCCCAGATTGCTTTGCGCCGAGCCTTGGCCGCCCTCAGCCGCCTTTTCCAGCCAGTGAACGGCCTCGGCGCGGTTGCGCGTTACCCCTTGTCCGGTTGCATACATCGCACCGATTTTTGCAGCGGCCTGATCATGTCCCTGCCGTGCTGCTTTCAGATATAAGTCGGCAGCTTGCTGTAATGTCTGCGGGCTATTTCTGTGCAATAGCAGCTCGGCCAGATGAAACTGTGCACCCGCATTGCCGCTGGCCGCACTTTGCCGTAGCCATTGCTCGGCTTTATTGATGTCGGCATGCAGTCCCTGCCCCTGTTCATAAATACGAGCCAGCACGAACTGGGCGGCGGGATCGCCAGCCAAAGCTTTTGCATTGATACGATTCAGCAACTGCTGAACATACGATTTGGCTTCGCTATTACCGGATGCTGAGGCTTTGAAGGCCCAGTCGAGCGCTTGCTCGATGCTCTTTTTTACGCCGTTGCCCTGAGCATACATCACCGCCAGATGCAGCTGCGCTCCGGCGTGGCCTGCCCTGGCAGCCTGATGAAACCATTTGAATGCGGCTGTTGCATCTGCCGCATCGACGCCACGACCATGCTCCAGCATGCTACCCAGCTGATATTGCGCTTCGCTGTAATGCTGCGCTGCGGCCAGCTTGAGCCAGCGCACGGCCTGTATATCATTGCGATCCACGCCTTTGCCATCCCGGTAGAGCATGGCAAACAGATATTGCGCCTGTTTGTCGCCTTTCTTGGCGGCCAACCGAAACCATTTGGCCGCCGCATCAAAATCGCCCTGCTGCGCTGCCGCCTGGCCGAGCTTCAGCCCATCCGCATTGGTATCGCCATAATCCGGCGTGGACATCAATATATACAATGCGCCGATAACAGCCAGCAGAACCAACAGTAGAATGATGCGTAATTGCTTAGACATGACCTGCTTGAATCACGGTCGCCAGATTCATAAGCCGAGTTCCTGCCAGATGGCATCAACGCGCGCAATCACAGCGGCATCCATGCTGATCGGACGTCCCCATTCGCGGTCGGTTTCACCTTCCCATTTATTGGTGGCATCAATGCCGACTTTGGAACCCAGCCCGGCGATCGGAGAAGCAAAATCCAGATAATCAATCGGCGTGCTTTCGGCCATGGTGAAATCGCGAACCGGATCGCAGCGGGTGGAAATAGCCCAGATCACTTCTTTCCAGTCCCGGCAATCGATATCTTCATCGACCACGATAATATATTTGGTGTACATAAACTGGCGCAAATAAGACCAGATACCGAACATCACCCGCTTGGCGTGACCGGCATAGCCCTTACTGATCGACACCACGGCAACGCGGTACGAGCAGCCTTCCATGGGCAGATAGAAGTCGACAATCTCAGGAAACTGCTTTTGCAGAATCGGCACGAATACTTCATTAAAGGCCAGCCCCAGTACGGCCGGCTCATCCGGCGGTTTGCCGGTGTGGGTGGAGTGATATATTGCATCTCGACGCATACACATGGTTTCCACTGTAAATACGGGGAACATTTCTGTTTCATTGTAGTAGCCTGTGTGGTCGCCAAACGGGCCTTCCTCGGCATATTCATTCAGCGATACATGCCCTTCCAACACGATTTCAGCCGAGGCTGGCACTTGCAATGGCACGGATAAACAATCGCATAAAACGGTTTTCTTGCCGCGCAGCAGACCGGCAAACTGATATTCGGACAGGGTATCGGGAATCGGCGTAACGGCGGCCAGTATGGTGGCCGGATCAGCTCCGATCACGACAGCACACGGGAATGACTCAGCACCGGCTTTTTTGGCCTCGCGATGATCCTGAGCACCACCGCGATGTTTGAGCCAGCGCATAATAAGTTTGTTTTTGCCGATTTTCTGCTGTCTGTAAATGCCGATATTCTGGCGATCTTTATTGGGGCCGCGTGTCACCACCAGTCCCCAGGTCAGCAGTGGTGCAGCATCATCCGGCCAGCAGGTCTGAATGGGCAGGCGATTCAGATCCACATCATCGCCTTTGAGCACCACCTGTTGCCAGGCCGCTTTTTTGACCCGTTTAGGCTGCATATGCATGACTTTTTTCAATACCGGGAATTTCGCCCATGCATCTTTGAACCCCTTGGGCGGTTCGGG
>CAZDFL010000156.1:0-3429 GCA_964504835.1 uncultured Zetaproteobacteria bacterium | reverse complement strand
CCTGCGGCTCGCATAAAGTGACCACGCCGGACGTGGTCGAAGGCATTGCCAAACAAGTTGAAGAAGCCGGTGCTGATGTCTGGTTCGCCAAAGACGTGGGCGACTTCCTGCCAGAGAATGCTACCTGCCCGGATTGCGGCGGTTCCGAGTTCGAGAAAGAAACCGATATCCTCGATGTCTGGTTCGATTCCGGCAGTACCCATGCCTGCGTGCTGGAACAGCGCGATGATTTAAGCTCTCCTGCCGATCTCTATCTGGAAGGCTCCGATCAGCATCGCGGCTGGTTCCAGTCCTCATTATTGGAGAGCGTCGGCACGCGTGGCGTGGCGCCATTCAAAGGTGTGTTAACGCACGGATTCGTAGTCGATAAAAACGGCAACAAAATGTCCAAATCGCGCGGCAATGTGATGGCACCGCAAAAAATAATCAACCAGATGGGTGCGGATATCCTGCGCCTGTGGATTGCCTCGTCCGATTATTCAGCCGACATCCGCATTTCGGATGCGATTGTCAAACAACTGGCCGATGCTTATCGCCGCATCCGCAACACAGTTCGCTTCCTGCTCGGCAACCTGGAGGGCTTTGATCCCGAACGCGATGCCGTGGCGCTGACGGATCGCATGCCTCTGGATCAATGGGCCATGCATCGTTTGTCGCGACTGGAACATCATGTCCATGAATGCAACGAAACCTATCAATTTCACCGCATCCATCAGGAGATCCACAACTTCTGTTCGGTTGATCTGGGTGGATTCTACCTCGACATCATCAAAGACCGTCTCTATTGCGACGCTGCCGATTCAACCCGCCGCGCCTCAGCTCGCGCCACCCTCTATGATCTGGCCGATACGCTGATTCGCCTGATTGCGCCGGTGCTGCCGTTCACGGCTGAAGAAGCATGGGAATACCTGCCCGGTTCGGATGCGAAGAGCATCCATCTGCAAACCTTCCACCCGGTTTCCGATGTCAGCATTGATACAGATGCATGGGATGTATTTTTCGCCATTCGCGAGCAGGTCAATACCGCTTTCGATGAAGCCAAGAAAGACAAGGTAGTCGGCTCATCCATCGCCGCTACGTTGACGGTTCCGAATCTGGATAACGCGTTCGCTGAATCGCTGGGCGAAACCTGGGAGCAGTTGTTCATTGTCGCCAAAGTGGAACGCGGTGAAGCGATCTCGATCAAACCTGCCGAAGGCATCAAATGCCCCCGCTGCTGGAATTTCGGCGCAGCAGCCGACCCGTCTCATGCAGTACACAATGAACTCTGCCCGCGCTGCTTTGATGTAGTTACCTCTGTTCATGACTGAAACCATGCAGCCGAGCCATCAAGCTATTATTCAGGCTTTAAGTTTCCCCGGTGATACCTTGCCGGAGGACGCATTGCGCAATGCCATCAAACATTATGACGATATTAAATCCGCATTGCACGCCGCCCTGAAACTCAGCATCAATGAAATCAAAAATATAGAAGGGGCTGCTGAAGAAGGTTACAAGCTGAAGTTTTACGCCATGTATCTGGCGGCGGAAACGCGTGATACCGATGCCTTCCCTCTCATCCGTGAATATTTTTCCACTCAGGGAGAACAGGCGTGGGACTGCCTCGGCAACATATCCACCAGAGACATGGGTCGAATTTTGGCCTCGGTGTGCAATGGCGATGCCTGCGCATTGAAGTCTTTTGCCGAGTTAGATGGCATAGACAGCTTTGCGCGCATATCCTGTTTGGATGCGATGGGCATTCTGATGTGCCAAAATGATTTTCCGCGCAATACGCTGGTTGAATGGTTTCGTGCATGGCTGCGGGGCGATATGCTCAACCAACAGGAATATGGTTACCTGGCCAATATTTGCATGCTGCTTGTATTGAAGGAACTTCAAAATGATTTACTCGCCGCCCTGAAATCCGGGCACCTGGATGCTGAAGATATCACGCTTGAAGATATTGAAGATGAACTGCCGCATGCAGAAATATCGGATTTTACCCAGCGATTGTTTGCTCCGGTGCATGATGTCGTCAATTTAATTGCTGAATGTAGCATGCGGAGTTATTTAACCGTCCTGTTTACCATGTTTGAGCGCGATGATTTTGATACGCTGATGCCCTTTTTCCAGCAGAACAGGGAAACCAAGGCAGCGGGTAAGTTTATGCCTGAATTCCTGCATGGTTTCATGTTTGGCATTGTCATCACCCCCGCGCTGATATTGCCCAGCGAATGGTATCCAACCCTGTTTGACGATGGCATGCCGGAATTTCAATCCGAGAAGGAGGACGAAGCTGCTCAACAAGGCTTACTACACTTCTACAACCGATTGAATAATGATCGTCTTGATGGGTTCATTCAGAGCCCGTTCGATGCGGCGTACAGCGTGGACAAAGAACTGACCCTCATGGCAAGAGAGTGGTGCCGGGGATTTGCGCGTGCCATTGCACTACGTCCGCAATACTGGCTGACGCAAGAAGATCCCCATTCCATCTCCGTTTTCACGGAGTCCATCACAACCATCATGGTACTGTCTGATCAACATAAGGCCGATGATCTTCTGATCATGTCCGGTAGAAAAGTTACGCCTGTAGAGCAGGACAAACTACTAACAGGAAGCCTCGAAAACCTCTCGTTTGCCATTAACACCTTGATCAATCATGCCTTCGACAGTGGTGCGGAATACCATCCCGCCGCAATGCATAAGCCTGTTCGCAGCACCAAGGTTGGTCGCAATGAACCCTGCCCCTGCGGGTCGGGCAAGAAGTTTAAAAAATGCTGCGGTGAGCCGGGCCGATCCGTGCATTAATGCAGGTTCAGCACACATTAAAACAGCATTTCGGCTTTGACGACTTTCGTGAAGGCCAGGCTGAAGTAGTTGAAGCGATTGTTGGCGGCCAGTCAGCCGCCGCTATTTTTCCGACTGGTTCTGGCAAATCACTGTGTTATCAACTTCCCGCGCTGCATTTACCGCATTTGACACTGGTCGTGTCGCCGCTGCTGGCATTGATTCAGGATCAACTGGAATTCTTGCGCGCCAAAGACATTCCCGCTGCCAGCATCGATAGCACCCAGAGTCGCGAAGAATCCAGCGCGGTGATGCAACAGGTCAGGCAGGGGCAGATCAAAATCCTGATGATTTCTGTCGAGCGGCTGAAAAACGAGCGTTTCCGCAACTTCATCGCCCGTGTTCCCGTATCCTTGCTGGTCATTGATGAAGCGCACTGCATCTCCGAATGGGGTCATAACTTTCGCCCTGACTATCTGAAACTGCCGCACTACCAACAGGCGCTGAACATTCCGCACGTGTTGCTGCTCACCGCCACCGCCACGCCTGCCGTGATCAAGGATATGCGCCAGAAATTCGCCATTGAACCGGCCAACGTGATTACCACCGGCTTTTATCGCGCCAATCTGCATTTGCAGGTGCGCGCCTTATCTGAAG
>CAZDFL010000155.1:0-3450 GCA_964504835.1 uncultured Zetaproteobacteria bacterium | reverse complement strand
TTTTGGTATCATATAATCTGGGAGATCATCTGTTGAGCAGCGTGCCCGGATGTAAGCATCAGATTTCAGTGCAGACTGATGTCAAAGAAGGAGTCTCAAATGAATATCACGTCACAAATTCAGCATAATGTAGCCACGATAGATGAAAACCGCTCCACCCTGGATGCGGCAAAACAGATGACCGAACGCTATATCGGCTCACTGGTTGTCACCGGTGCCTATGGCGTTAAAGGCATTTTTACCGAACGTGACCTGATGATGCGCGTTATAGGAGAAGGACTCGATCCGGCTCTTGTTAAAGTTGGCGATGCAACGGATGAATCACTGGTCACAGTCAAACCGGATGAAGAAGTCAGCAATTGTCTGAGCCTGATGAAGGAAAACCGTTGTCGGCATCTGGTCGTATTCGATGGAGATAGCTTCGTTGGCATTGTTTCAGTGCGCGATATGGTGGCGCTGATGATCAATGAAAAAGAAGCGTTAATCGCAAGAATGCAGGAGTATATCAGTAACTAATCGGGCTGATCCTGTTCATTCCTTGCCGGTTTCCGATCAGGATGGGCGACACGATCCTTTTCAATGGCTTGCTTGTGGGCATATTCCTCCAGAAACACAGTCAGGTTGGCCACCACCAGTGAATAAACAACGATACCAATCACCATCGTCATCACAGCCACCATTCGCCCTCCGGGTGTGATCGGAACAACATCGCCATAACCGACGGTAGTCAATGTAACAAAAGCCCACCACAGGCCATCCGGAAGCTCATTGAACTGCGGATTCTGACCGTGTTCGAGCAGGAATGTTGCGGTGCCAAACGCGAATACCAGACCAAACACCAGCGCCATCGCAACCGGCAGGCTATCTCCGGAAAACAGGATAAGTCGAATCAATCGATCCTTGTTGGCGCGAACCAGGGCACCCACTCTCAAGGCCGGGAGCAGGTGGGCGAAGCGCAGGGCCATCAACATGCGCAAAATCGGCGAAGAGAGCAGCACAATAATCACCAGATCCAGCCAATTGGCTTTCATCCAGACCTTGCGATCATCAGCAATCCACCAGCGTATAAAAAACATGCTCACGAAACCGACCAGCGACGCCATCAAGGCCCATTCCGGACTCGCATCAATAAATGGCAGCGCCACCGCAATGATCGTGGCAGCAAACAGCCCGACATCAAGAGTGCGCTGCCAGATAGTGCGTTGGTTCATGGATTAGTGATCGCTGCCCGCTTTGTGTCCAAAATACAGCGATAGCGAAATAAGGAAAATACCACCGCCCATATAGAGAATATTGAGCGGGTCATCGAATGTCACATGCAACACATTCTTGAAAAAAGCCACAATCAGAATCATTAGAATGACTTTTCCCAATCGATCTTTCAAATCATCCAGTGATTCAATCTGCAACAGTCTTCCCGCTGCTGGATGGTCGCGGGCGGCCTCGATTTTATCGATATGCAATTCATACACGCCGAGTGCAAAAATCAGCAAGACAATGGCCAGCAAAAAGTCATCCACCGCCGTGATAACATGGCTGACCACGATGATATGAAAATGCTCCACTTCATGCCCCATGAAATAGACCTGTACAAATTCAACCAGCAGTTTGCCCATATCCCAGGCCGATGAGATAAAAAGCAAGGCCATGCCTATAATACAAGACCAAACCGCCAACAGGGTTAAATAACGCGAACCCCACAGCATTTTTTCAAAAAATATTTTCATATTTATTCCCCTTGGCAAAACATCGTAGCGTAGCAATGTTGATATTGTTGATATTACACGTCAGCAGGTTTTATGCCAATTTTCTACAACTGTTTTCGCAAAAATACAAATTCAGGGTCAACTATGCCGGCCACTCACCTGCACCGTTTCGAAGCACTATTGGCTCAGGTTCACATAAGTCCACAACCGTGGTGGGAACCATGCCACCCCAGCCTGCATCCAGCACGGCGCATGATACATGTTTCAAGCGCGGTACAAACTCATCCGGATCAAACGATGGATATTCATCTCCGGGAAACTGCAACGTCGTACACAGTAATATTTCCCCGCATGCTTCCAGTAGCATTTGGCAAACCGGGTGATCGGGCATGCGCACGCCGATATCACGGCGCTTGCCGAAAATACGGCGCGGCAATGATGACAGGGCTGGCAGAATAAATGTATAAGCGCCCGGCAAACAACGCTTTAACAAACGATGCGCCTGATTATCCATGCGCACACATGTTGCGGCCTGCGACAGGTTGGCGCACACCACTGCCCAGAAATGTGAATCATCAAGTTGCCGCAACGTCCTTATCGCTGCAATCGCATCGGTAGCCTGAGGCCGACACAACAGCACGTAGGTTGTATCGGTCGGCACAACCACAAACAAGCCCTGTTTTATCAGTTCTGCCGCGCGCCGAATCTGCCTGATCTGAGGTCGATCAGGGTGCAGACGCAGATGTTCAAATTTCGCCACAGGTCTTTCTTACTATACTTAAACGAATCTCTAAAAACCCGGAATCATTCCCCCAAGGCCTTTGAGTATCTGCTTTTGCGGAGACTCAGGCTGCGCCCCCTGCTTGGCAGGTGTGCCAGCCGATTTCCCGCCACCCAGCAATTTTCCCAGCCCCCCGCCAATCTTGCCCCTGTTTAATAAGGCTGGCGCATTATCGATTAAGGTTTTGGCATTGATCTCCGGCCTGACTTTTGGTGCTGCAAACGGGCCGGTAATATGCAGTGGAATCGTCAAACCCTTGCGCAGCAAGGAGCCGCCCTGCCCTTTCAGCGTGCCAACTACGCGCGGTTTTACATGATAATCCATCGTCTTGTTCACCAGATCGACGACTCCCTTGCCTGTCACGCGCAACAAGGGTGAAACCATAAACAGATCCTGATTGTCCACGATACCGTTCTTAATATTAAAACTACCGGAAAGCTGGGCGAAATCCGTTTCCTTCGGCCCTTCTTTATAAGCCGCCGGATTGGTGAATTTACGAAGTGCTCCGGCAATATCAAAGCCCTTGAGTTTACCATCCTTGAACAACACATTGCCGCGCCCGTTCAGGCTTTTTACTGCTGTTTCGGTCAAGCCTGTAGCGCGCAAACTGGTATCCATCGCCATCGTGCCGGTCAACATATCCATATCCGCCAGCGCCTTGAGCAGCGGGCCTGCCTGCACGCCAGTGATATGTACCGACTCTTTCCATCTGGCCGGGAATGAAGCCACATTCAGGCTGGCTTTTTCGGTAACTTTACCGCCAGCCAGATTAAAACTGAGCGGACTTAAATCGAAACGTCCTTTTGAACCATTGATCGTGGCAGCAAAATTGCCCATCTCCAGCCCGCGCATAAACAGCGTACCGACATGTAATTTTGACGTCACAATCCAACTATTCAGGAAACGCAAATCCGGCTCGGCTGAAACATCCGCAGCAGCAAGCGCCTCACGAATAAAGGAAAA
>CAZDFL010000154.1:0-3461 GCA_964504835.1 uncultured Zetaproteobacteria bacterium | reverse complement strand
TGCGCACCACTTCCGCGCCCTTTTCATACACGGTGACGGTATAGAAATTATTGATCTCCATATACGAGGCCGGACGAATCGGGTGCGCCATCGGGCCTGCATCTTCGGCGAACTGATGGGTACGCAGAAGCCGCACATCCTCGATGCGTTTTACCGCGCGCGAGTGGGTGTCGGCGGTAAATTCCTGATCTCGAAATACCGTCAAACCTTCTTTCAGACTAAGCTGAAACCAGTCACGGCAGGTGACGCGATCGCCTGTCCAGTTGTGAAAATATTCATGCCCGATGACCGCTTCAATACTGATGTAATCATCATCGGTGGCCGTTTCCGGGCTGGCGAATACCAGACGGGAATTGAAGATATTTAAACCCTTGTTTTCCATCGCGCCCATATTGAAATCATCGACAGCGACGATCATAAACAGATCGAGATCATATTCGAGGCCAAAACGGGTTTCATCCCAGCGCATGGCGCGTTTCAGCGAGGCCATGGCGTGGCCGCACTGATCGATATGGTGCGGCTCGGTGAAAATGCGCAGTGTTACATCGCGACCGGAGGCGGTGGTGAACTGATCTTCCACGCAGGAAAGGCCACCGGCCACCAGCGCGAACAGATAGCACGGTTTAGCAAACGGATCGTGCCACTCGGCCCAGTGTTGGCCATCGGGTAAATCACCGTGACCGACCGGATTGCCATTGGAGAGCAGAACGGGATTGGTTGCTTTATCAGCCACAATGCGCACTGAAAACGCTGCCATCACATCGGGTCTGTCCTGATAGAAGGTGATACGGCGAAAACCCTGCGCCTCGCATTGGGTACAATAGTTGCCACCGGAACGATATAAGCCTTCCAGCGCCGTATTGGCTTCTGGATTGATGCGGGTGGTGATTTCCAGTTCAAAGGCGTCCGGCGTATCCAAAATACGCAAACCCTGAGCATGCAGTTGATAAGCCGTCTGCGACAAGGCATCACCATTGAGCTTGATGGATAGCAGCTCCATATCATGCCCATCCAGTTCAAGCACAGAGCCGCTCGCAACCAACGGGTTGCGCCGATATTGCACTGTAGAAACGATTTCAGTCGCCGCCGGATGCAACGTGAAGGTCAATGCCACCCGATCGACCAGAAAAACCGGCGGCTGATAGTCTTTCAAATAAATGCTGTGTGATTGATTCATTTTCATTCCTGACTTTCTTTGTTTGAATATGAAATATTTTGACGTTGTTTTTGACTTTTAAAGGCGGGTAAACACGGGGGGTTACCCCTACACCGAACCACCTAACCTATTGCAATATAACGACCACCTTCCGAAACCTATTACATTGCCTTCGCTTTTGACTTTCCTCTGCGTAACTCTGCGTCCTCTGCGGTGAATGCTTTTGACTTTGCTCTTAAACCACCACCATCAAACCAGAAATAGCGTTGCCAGACCCAGAAACGAGAAAAAACCGACCACATCGGTGACTGTGGTGAGAATAGTGCCGGAAGCCAGAGCCGGATCAATTTTCAGGCGTTGCAACGTTAAAGGAATCATGGCTCCGGCAAGGCCGGCCACGAACAGATTAATCATCATCGCCGCCGCGATAATCAGCCCCAGCTTCATGCCCAGATCGGGGAACCAGAACGATGCGATGACACCCATCGTAAGCGCGAAAACCACGCCCGAAACCAAGCCAACCGATACTTCTTTCATAAAAGCGCGGCGGGCATTGGCGAACGTTACCCTGCCTAGTGCAATACTGCGCACAATCACCGTTAGCGTCTGGGTGCCAGCAATGCCGCCCATGCTGGCGACGATTGGCATCAGTACAGCCAGTGCCACAATCTGGGCAATGGTCGCCTCAAACTGGGAGATAACAAAGGAGGCAGCAATGGCTGTGACCAGATTCACAGCCAGCCAGATCCCGCGTCGCCGGGCGGTAATGGCCACCGGTTCAGCCAGATCATCCTGATCGGACAGGGCGGCCAGTCGATACATATCTTCCGTCGCTTCTTCCTGAATGACATCGATCACATCATCGGCAGTAATACGACCAATCAGCACGCCCGTATCATCGACAACCGGCAAGGCCAGCATATCGTATTTATCAAAAATACGAGCCACTTCTTCCTGATCCTGACCAGCATGCACGCGCGGAAAATCTATATCGGCAACATCGGCCACGATGGTTTCCGCCTCGGAAAATAGCAGCGCATGCAAGGACAATACACCAACCAGCACATCATCATCATCCACCACATAAACATAGTGCAGATTTTCAATTTCGCGACCAAATCGACGCAATACCCTGATCACCTTATCCACTGACCAGTCATGACGCACCTTGAACAGCTCGGACTGCATAAGCCCGCCAGCCGACTCTTCATCATGCGCCAGCAACGATTCAACTTCACGCCGCTCAACCGGCTCCAGCCGCTCCATGACCTCATCGGCCACATGTTTTTCGACAGCTTGCAGAATATCGGTGGCATCATCGGAATCGAGATGCTCAACCACATCTTCGATTTCATCGGTATTGAGCACAGCAAGCAGATTTTCCTGCATGCCTTCGGGCAGTTCAAGCAATGCATCGCCAAGCAGTTCATCGGGGATATGAGGGATAATAACAAGGCGATCATCGTCATTGCGGCACGACAGCAACAGTTCAGCCAGTTCCGCATCATGCATATCGGCCAGCAATACTTCGAGACGTTCACCATCCCACTTGGCCAGATGGAGGGCTTCTGCGCTGCTTGGCAATGTCGAACTTTTTTTATTGTTGGCCACAGCGCTCCTCCGTTGATTTTCAATCGACGGCAGCCTACACCAGCGACTATCGGCATGAAACAGGAATGACGGACACAGCAATAGTCAGGCTGATAGTATACAAAGCTCGACAAGCTGCTTACGATTCTTTTTTGTTCTCAGGGAGGCACCACCCATGAGTAAAATGCCAACCATCCTTATCGTCGATGATGAAGACATTATTCGCAACATTCTGGCCAAACTCATTCATGCGCTGGGATACAGCGTATTGCAGGCATCCAACAGCACCCAGGCCGTGAGTATGATGCGCCAGCACAAACCCGAAGTGGTTTTGCTCGATATTGTTATGCCGGGCGTGGACAGTATGGAGGTGCTGAATACGGCTCGCGGCGATGATGCATTAAAATCCACCGCCATTATTCTGATTTCCGGCATTGATAGTCTGGATACCATATCCACTTATATCGAAGCAGGCGCGGATGATTTTCTCCCCAAGCCGTTCAACAGTGCCCTGCTCAACATGAAGATTCGCAATGCTCTCGAACGCTCGCAAAGCAGGCAACAAGCACAAACCGACAACCAATCCTGCGATGCATTCTGTAGCCAACTGGCACATGATCTGAATAATGCCCTGACCGGCATTATGATGACCACCGAACTGCTATTGATGGAACAAACATCCGCCTCGTCAAAACAGCACCTTGAAGGCATCATC
>CAZDFL010000153.1:0-3493 GCA_964504835.1 uncultured Zetaproteobacteria bacterium | reverse complement strand
GTACCCTACTACTATTATCTGACTACTTCGATGGGAAAGTCCGACAGACTCCTAGAGCAGAATAAACGCCACATCCGGATCATCCTGTTCCTTCTCCGCCCGCATCAGCCAGCTGATCGCCCGATGCACCCGAAGCCCCAGATTCTCCGGAAAGCCTTCGCGCAATTTACGCTGTTTCTGTTTCAATTCATCCGCTGAGTGCATTCATGCCTCCCCTTTCACCCGACCATTTCAATGCCTGCCAATGACATTCTTCCTGGGCCTACAAATAGCATTGCGTACTGGGCGTCACAGTGTAGGGCGGTTGAAATACTTTCATTGTTTTGCTTCCACCAAGCGATATTTCTGCAATCTGCTGTTGGGCTTGTCAGGGATGGTTCTTTCAATATACCCCATATCCAGAAGGCGTTTGATTTGTTTGTTTAGCTCACCTGAAATGGACTTATGTCCCAGCTTTTCAGCCAATTCCGATTTTCCCATCTCTTTTTCCGAGAGCAAAGCAACGATCCTTACCGCTAATTTTGACTCTAGCCGTGACTCTAGCCGTGACTCTAGCCGTGACTTCGCATCCTCTTCGGACTGTACCCCTGACCGGGTTGATGAAATCTGATGTGGTTTTGCCAGATAAACGGTAAAGCGCAGACGCATGCCGATCTCTTCGATTTTCGGCTCAGGCAGAGCAAGCTCTTTGGCTTCCTCGTATATGCGGCGAACGCCGGTTCCCCATTGCTCAATCAGATGCAATTCACGGAATACGCGGGCAATCACATAATTGCGGATTCTGGATGTACCCTGCTTCATATCTTCGATGGTCAAGCCGGAAAGCAGAATGCCCATGCTTTCCACTTCGATGCGATCATCAAGAAACACCACCCGAATCGGTGCGCCGCGCTGGGAGTAGTCGCTATGGACAATGGCATTGATGATGACCTCACGCAGTATGCCCAATGGGATGCTCCACACATCCTTGCGACGCACTTCGGATAGGTCTGCACCGCGAAAGGCATGCTTTTTGAGGAACAGCATCACCTCATCCACAGCTTTGGGCAGGGGTTCATCGATCTCGATATGGTCAAAGATATCTATTTTTTTCGTTCCGAAGAAACGACCGCACTGAATCCACGCATCGGAAAAATGGAATGTCCGCTGCTTGCCGAAGAGCAGGATTCCCCCTTTGGTTGGCACCAGTTTTCCCTGATGATGGGTGAGCAATTTCAGCGTCAACAGCGTCTGTTCATCGAGATTGCGAACCTCGCCAAACATCTGCTGCGCCGCATCCATATCCAGATCATCTAGCGACAGTTCCGGCATCGGCATTTCATCAAAGGCGA
This sequence comes from uncultured Zetaproteobacteria bacterium, assembly GCA_964504835.1. Lineage (GTDB taxonomy): Bacteria > Pseudomonadota > Zetaproteobacteria > Mariprofundales > Mariprofundaceae > Mariprofundus. The sequence continues at coordinate 2,162 of CAZDFL010000153.1, read as the reverse complement.
TACCTTCCACCGAGCGGCTTAATTCCGCAATCAGCTCACGATCAGCCTGCCGATTAGTGGAGCCCAGCCGAACATACACCCCGCTCTCAGCCCCTTCCGCATTAAGCCAATGCGGGCGCGAACCGCTCAGAAACACCTCAATAATCAGCAACGTTTTGCCGTCAACTGTCACCATTTCGATATTCGGAACCAGTCGGGGCGAGATCGAATCAGCAATCAGGCTGCACAGGCGTTCTTCTTTATCCAGAGGGTTTTCCACCCCGACAGGCCGCTTCTCATCATCCACCCCGACAATCAGCCGCCCACCGGCAGTATTAGCAAATGCGACAAGCGATTTGAGAATCGGCCTAGGCGAGGATGCATCCCGCTTAAACTCCAGCGTTTTGCACTCCTCGAAAGTGATTAAATCAGCAATGGCGTGACTCATTTCATACTCCCAATAGAGGGACTTTCAAATCCATGAATCGCGCTAAAGTCATGGTTCCACTTTGCGTCGTTGAATAGTCTCAACCTGTTAGCTTTAACTCCAGAGCGTGACCAGTGTTCTTCTACCGATTGGATAAAGGCAGGGCGCACCAACTTGGTTCTTTCGAGTAACCAGTCACCTTGATCATGCCGTAAATAAAGACCTTCAGCGGGCCTTTCACCAAACTGTGACTGCGATAGTAATTCACATAGTTCTAAAAGCGTAAAATGTCCGTATTCCAATTTAGGCACTGATGAGACACCAATTTCTCGAAAAACATCATCCCTGCGTGCGCAGGAAAAGAATTGACCCTCACCTTTATCGTACATATCGAAACCCAAAAACCAGTCAGGCAATTGATCATAACTCACTGTGTGTTGTGCATAGCACCATTCCCCAAAAAGGATGTAGCGATCTGTCAATTGTTCAAACAGAGTATCTGTTCTTGGTGCCAGCCAATCAACAAGTTTTTTCCACTGCCCTGACATTGGCAGATGCAAATAACCGCCTCGATTCTGGGCGCGTATATTTCCTGAAGAATCAAAAGAAATCCCAAGATTTGCGCCATCTACTTTTTCTTCAATGGTAAGCTCATGCAAAAGAAATTCATTTCGTTCAGCTTCCATCAACACTTTATCGCCCCTGACGTCAATATCACCAAGAAGCGCCAGATGTGGTGTCGAAGGAAATTTGAAAAAATCATCTGTCACTCGCCAATTTTCTCCGCATACTTGCTCTTTACATAGTCTGGGCAGAGGAAATTTACAGTAATTCCTGCTTCCGCCAATGCATCTTTCCAACCCCACCATTTACTATCCACCGCCTGTAAGATGGGTGGTTTACCTGGGTGAGCATTTGAAACGGCAATGAACTTTCGATCAGAAACATCGAAATCAGTTAAGCCATCATGATCGGGAAATTCGACATACGAATCGCCATCCTTTGTAATGGAAACCCTATCAACATCTGGGAAACTCCAACGGTTATCATGAACCCACTTCATGAATTTATCGCCGACTCCAGGCTGCCCTTTCAAGGACAATTCGTGCAGGTATTCATCAAAAATTTCGTTCTCCGAATCCATAACCAAACTACCCTTATTGACGACATGTTCGATTGCATCAATGCAAGACACAACACAACCGGCAAGGTCACCGGGAACGCTATCTGGATCGAGTGCCAGATTAGCTATTTTCGGGACATTCGTATCAACCAAGCACTTCTTTGGTAAAGCACTCATTCAGAGCCCTCGGATTTGTCACTGTCACTCTGACTCATACGTTTTTTCATCGCCGCCTTGGCCTGAGCCGTAATATCACTCATTTCATCTCCGAAAAAGTCTTCCGGCCAGTTCTCAATGTTGCCAAACATATCAAGCTGGAGCCTTTCCAGAGTGGCCGGAGTTTTTGTGATATTGGCAAAATATGCAGATACTTTCTTTTGAGAGATGGCACCTTCGGCAACCCTTCTTTGCAAACGTCGCAAGAAGTGTTCGGAATGTGTTTCAATGACCAACTGGATATTTCTGTCAGCTCCATTTTCTCTGGAGTTAATCACATCGATCATTACATCAGCCAGCGCCGACTGGGCGCTTGGGTGCAAATGGATTTCCGGCTGTTCCATGATAATGATTGATCCCGGTGGTGCATAAAAGCACTGAACCAATACAGGCAGCACCTGCGACACGCCAAACCCA
>CAZDFL010000152.1:0-3508 GCA_964504835.1 uncultured Zetaproteobacteria bacterium | reverse complement strand
CAATAGCCGGAATAAACAGAATCGTGATGACAAAAGCATACAAAATACCGATGGCGGCAAACAGGCCGAAATAGCGCATCGGCAACAAATCGGACGTCAGCATAGCCAGGAAACCGGCGGCGGTGGTCAGGGTCGTCATCAGAATCGGCGACCACATGCCGGTCATACCGGCAATAATTGATTGTTTCTTGCCGCCCTGTTGGCTGCGTCCGGCCTCAACCCGGATGTGGGTCAGCAAATGCACAGAATCGGCAATACCGACGGCCAGAATCAGAATCGGCAGCAAGGTGGTCACCGTATAAATCGGAATGCCGACAGCAGCCATCGTGCCAAGCATCCACAGCTCGGACAGAATCACCACAGCCAGCGGAATCAGCACACCGCGAATATTGCGGAAGGCGACAAACAGCAGCAGCGCCAGCAGCGCCAGAATAAGCGGCTGCATATGCTGCATGTCCTGCGGCATATAAGCGCCGAATACGCCTTCGATAATCGGTCGCCCGGTAATTAGAATTTTTTCCGGCCCGCCGCGCGCATCAATCTCGCTCACTTTATCTTTGATCAATTGATAAATTTCGTGGTAATGGCCGATATAGCTTGAGTCAGGACGCACGACAATCAGGGTACCCTTGCCATCCTCACTGACAATAGAACCCATATAGATACCATTATCGGTCAAACGCTGGCGCAAATGGGTGATCGATGCGGGCGTGGTCAGCGGCTCTCGCATAAAATGCTCAACATCCATGCCATCAGGCGTGCCACGTATATCCTTGATGGTCGATAAACTCATCAGATCCGACAACGCCAGGGTGCGAAACTCCTTGTGCATCTGCAACCAACCGGTGAGTTCATCGACCAGTTTCAGCGTATGAGGATTATAAATACCATCCGTGCTCTGCTCGTTGGTAATGCCGATCACCACCATATCAGCGGATGAAAAGAGCTTTTCCAGTTTCTTCTTGTTGGCGTAAGCATCCATGCTGTGCGGCAGCATGTTCTCGATATTGGTTTCCATCTTGATCTTCGGCAGCTGCGACACAAAGCCTGCGGTTGCAATAGCCAGCAACAACAGCACCAGCCAGGCGCGATGGACAATAAATGAAAAGACGTTTTGCATGGTTTTATCCTTTATGGAATTTTTCAGTCACATTTTTGATTTTGACTTATTTACGGTAACCGCGTTTGAGCATGCGTTCGGAGAATTTCCGATCCGACAAGCCAGTATTATACTGCTGTTCTGAAAATACCATCTCGGTTTTATGACCGGTCTGGCTATTTGCCATCACCATCTTGGTCGCCGTCCAGATACCCTGAATCTGCTGCACCTGCATCGCTCTGAATTGCTTCAAAGCCTGATCCTTGCGGTCCCAATAATCGATACGGATAGCCAGGTCGATATCCTTGCGGATGTAATTCACTGTTTTTGAATAACCGAGATTCTTTTTCAAATCATCTGTTTTTGGTACGCCCTGCACCACCCAGCAATCATGGCCGTCGATAGATTCGGAACCGGTCAGCGTCCAATCATAATCTTCCAGTTCCGGCGTCTGTTTGATATCTTCAAAGGTGAAATCCGTGCCCATGAAATAGTCGCCCCGGTCTGATGAGGATATCCGGCGCACTTTTTTCAGCGCTGGCAGGTATAGCCATTGATCATCATCTTTTGCCACACCGTCATAATCGTAAGTCAGCAGAGCCGTATCACGGATATTGGCCGGTTTAAGGAAATAGGAAATGGACTTGCTGTCTTTACTATAATCCTTGCGCAGAGCCACCATATGACGCTCGCGCAGGCCGCCACGCCGATCAATCAGCTTTTGGTGAATCATCTGGGTAAGATCATCACCATCATCGCGATTATCCACCCGTTGCATAATCTGTTCTCCAGTCATCTCTTCGCCATAAGACAATACCGACGTCATGCCAGTAATAATCGCCAGTGCGAATACAACCAACGCAATTTTCTGCATATTCATTTTTATCTCCTTACATTCAAAAACTTTTTCACCGCAAAGGACGCAAAGGTACGCAAAGAAAGTCAAAAGCAATGAACATGAATGCTTTTAATCTTGTGTTTTTCCCTTGCGTACCTTTGCGTCCTTTGCGGTGAATGCTTTTGATCATGTCTTCTTATAGCCAAATACAAAGCGTGGTCGCGCAGCCAGAATCAGGGCGGGCAGAACGGTCAGCGTCGCAATGAATGAGGACAGCATAGCGGCAGATACCAGTAGACCCATCTGCTGATTGGGCGGCATGGCACTGGCCAGCAACACCATAAACCCTGCAATCACTACCACTGCATTGAACAAAATCGTCTTGCCAGTGGTGGCCAGCGTGCGGGTCAACGCCTCAATCGGAGTATCGGATTTGGCAAACTCGCTCCTGAATTTATAGATCAGGTGAATGGCATAATCCACCCCGATACAAATCGCCACTGACGTGAACATCGATGCGCCCCAGCCAATCTGCGTATCGGTCAGGCCCATAAATGCAAAATTGAAGATGACCGCCGCCAGCACCGGCGTCATCACAAACACCCCGGCTGTAAACGAGCGCATCATCAGCCAGGCCGCCAGAAAAATAGCCAGCACCGTCGCCATAATATTAAAACGCAGATTATCGGTAATCATCTTCGTCTGCACATAGGAAATATGGCCGTTACCGGCGATGCTCCACTGAATCCCCAGCGGGTCGAAATATTTGGCTGCCAGTGATTTAATATCATGTTCAATCTTGTGATAGGGCACATACTGTCCCTTGGTCAGAAACAGGCGGATATTGGCCATGCGATATTCGCTATCCACCACCTCGGCAAAATCATCCGGCGCACCGGAGAATGAATAAAGCAGCAGATACTGGGCAATCAGGTTGGATGAATCCGGAATTTTGGCCATCTCGGGGCGATTCTCATTCATCACCTGGTTCATGCGGCGGATATAATCGACGATACTGATCGTGCCGCCGACGATGGCATTGCCCGTCTCCATCTCCTTCTGGAACGCCCATACCGCCCTTAACACGTCCGGTCTGTAGAAGGTTTCCGGCTTTTCCCCTTCCAGTAGCAGATTATATTGATAGGAGCCGATAAAATGCGTATTAATCACGTGGTCTGCTTTGACGATGGGTGAACCCGTTTTGAAATTAGCCACATATGCATCATCAACATACACGCTTGATGCCGCCCAGGCCGAGAAGAAGATCAGGCCACTGGTCAGAAACAGGGTTAAGGTCACATGATTGCCCACCCACAAACCCAGCCGGGACAGTTGATATGAAACAAAACCGGCCGTTTCGATTGTTTGTCCCTTGGCCTGCCCTGCTGATGCACGTACTTTAAGCATGCGTGGCGCAGCCACCTTCATCAACATCAACATGGCCGGTACCAGCGTCAGCGACACCACCATCGCATAGGTAATACCGACAGCAGCAAACAGCCCCATCATCTGCAATGGCACCATGCCCATGCTCAGAAATGATAAAAATCCAATCGCCGTCGTTACCGAGG
>CAZDFL010000151.1:0-3546 GCA_964504835.1 uncultured Zetaproteobacteria bacterium | reverse complement strand
CTTCCTCATGCACCACTTCCAGATCGGATACGGCGGTTTCCAGCACCGGATCCCAATTGACCAGACGTTTGCCGCGATAGATCAGACCTTCTTCATACAGGCGAACGAATACTTCCTTGACCGAACGCGACAAGCCTTCATCCAGTGTAAAACGCTCGCGCGACCAGTCACACGATGCACCGAGTTTTTTGAGCTGATTGACAATGGTGCCGCCGGATTCTTCTTTCCATTCCCATACCCGATCGAGAAAACGCTCGCGCCCCAAATCCCGCCGATGCACGCCCTCTTTATCCAGTAAACGCTCCACCACCATCTGGGTGGCAATACCGGCATGATCGGTGCCCGGCTGCCACAGGGTCGATTTACCCTGCATGCGCTGCCAGCGAATCAGCGAATCCTGAATAGTAAACGTGAAGGCATGGCCCATATGCAGGCTGCCAGTCACATTCGGCGGCGGAATGACAATGCTGTAGCTATCCTCAGCTGGCGTGGGCTTGAAGGCATCCGAATTCAGCCACTGATCGTTAATGGCTGGCTCAACCGCCTGCGGGTCATAGATTTTGGCTAGCTCTTGCTGGCTCATGGGGGTTCCTCGGTCTGTCAAATTTGGTCGCCCATGCTACGGCTGGGCGCAGCTCCGGCAACAGTGTGATACCGGCATTGACCATAACGTATATCAGGCCACAATAACGAGCATGAAAACAGGTGTTTTATTATTGGCCGCTGGCAGTGGCAGTCGATTTGGTGGTACGATACCCAAGCAATATGTCGAGGTGAGCGGCAAGGCGATTTTGCTGCACACTTTGGAGCATCTGGCGCTGGAGCCGCGCATCAGCGTGCTTCAACCGGTGATTTCAACCGGAGATGCGTATTTTTCCGAACTGGTAAAACATCATAATTTTCCGTTTGAGTTATTACCTGCCGTAGTTGGCGGCGCGGAGCGCTCTATTTCCATGCAACGGGGGCTGGCTGCATTGCCGCAGGATATCGAACTGGTGGCCGTTCACGATGCCGCCCGCCCGTTACCCTCGAAAGCGCTGCTGGCTGACGTGCTGGATGTAGCTGAACGCTTCGGCGCAGCCGTTCCCGGTCTGCCTGTTGTCGATACCATCAAACGCGTGAATGCCACAGGAAAAGTGCTTGAGACGCCTGACAGGCGCGCGCTCCGGGCTGTGCAAACCCCGCAGGTGGCAAGGCGCGACTGGTTCGAGCAGGCCACCCAAATTGAAGCGGAACGGTTGCATTTGCATACCGATGACGCCTCATTGCTGGAAGCGGCAGGCTTTGATGTGTATGTCAGCCGGGGCGATGCGGATAACCGGAAAATCACCACGATGGCAGACCTGGCCTGGCTGGAGACGGCTCTGGAGGTGCGGCTCGCGTTGCGACCACCCAACGATTGAATCACAATATGGTAAACTCACCATGTTGTTATGCAATCGTTATGCAATCGTTACGCCTTCGGAAACATTGAGTTTTTCTGTAACAGGTTTATATTAAGCCACTGCTATGCTGGTTCGCATCAAGCTATAACGAGCAAAGCATCACAAAGGGAGGGTTGCTCATGAAACTGAATATTCGTGTTGGTCAGGGCTTTGATGTGCATCCATTTGTCGATAACCGGCGGCTGGTGTTGGGCGGTGTTGAGATTCCATATGAGCGGGGGCTGGGCGGCCACTCCGATGCCGATGTATTGAGTCATGCCATCTGTGATGCACTGTTGGGTGCGGTCGGACTAAATGATATCGGCCACCACTTCCCCGACCATGATCCGAATTATGAAAATGCCGACAGTTCGTTATTTGTTTCTCTGACAGTTGGCCAGCTTAAACGCCTGGGTTGGGCGGTCGGCAATGTCGATTGCACCATCATTGCACAGGAACCAAAAATCGCGCCCTATATCCCTGAAATGAAAAAAATACTGGCCAAGCTTCTGATTGTCACCGAGGAAGAAATCAATATCAAGGCGACCACCACCGAATGGCTGGGCTTTACCGGCAGAAAAGAGGGCATTGCAGCCCAGGCAGTAGCGCTGATTACCCGGATCAGGTAGCCGATGCCTGAATCCGGGCATCCTTACCAAACCTCTCCCATTCTGATCCGGGCGCTTACACTATCCGTCCTGACATCTGTTTTTATTGCCATCCTGGCTTATAGCTATCTGAGCCTGCGTATCGCTGATGAACGCGACAGGATTAATGTAGAAGAAGCGCACCATGTGCAGGTTCAGTCTGTGGTGCTATCCACTGATCTGCGTTTTATCGCTTATACCCTGTCCTTCCTGCATGATCAGATTCACGCGCACGGACTGCTTGATACGGATGCGGAACGCGCCAACTTTGCCCATGACCTGTATTCATTTATGCACAACAATGAACTGTTTGATCAGATACGTTTCATTGATGCAACGGGCATGGAGAGATTGCGTGTTGAGACCGGGCAAGATGGGCCCTTTGTGGTGCCCGATGATAGCTTGCAATTCAAAGGTGATAGCTATTATTTCCGCCAAACCATGGCGCTGGATGCCAAACAAATCTATATCTCCCGGCTCGATTTAAACCGGGAGCACGGCATGGTTGAACGTCCATTCAAGCCGGTCATCCGCTTTGCCATGAAAGTATTGAGAGCCAATGGAAAAGCCGCCGGTATCCTCATCATCAACCACAAAGCGCAGGATATGCTGGATCGCTATCTCCAGGTGACTGCCCCGACCAATGGGCTCCCCATGCTGCTTAATAGCGATGGATACTGGCTTTCAAACTCCGAGCCAAAACTAACATGGGGCTTTATGTTCGCCTCAAGAACCAATCAAACCATGGCCAAAACGGATTCTGAACTCTGGGCGCGCATTCAGCGCAGCGACAGCGGCCAATTCGAGCATCAGGGTTCCATCATCAGTTTTGCTACTGTCTATCCCTTTACGCCCTTTGCCTCGCTGCGTTATCTCAGCCTGGCCGGACAAGACCGGAAACACTACTGGAAAGTAGTCTCTCAATTTCCGGCCACCTCGATTGAAGCTATTGTCGCGCCGATTCGGATGCGGGTATTGTGGATCTCCCTGCTGGCCGGATTGCTGGTGTCATTATTGATTGTTCTGGCGCTCCGGGCGCGAACCAATAAAGCGGCATTGCTGCAACAGGTGCAGGCGCTGTCCAGAGACTTGATGCAGGCCAGGGAGGTGGAGCGCGCCGATATTGCCCGCACCCTGCATGATGAATTTGGCCAGATCTTAACCGCCATTCAGATTCATGCCGAACTATCCGATCAACATTGTCAGAATCGTGATTGCGCTGCTGCGCTTGAGTCGATTCGCAAAGTTGAACAACTCACTGATCGCTTGCAAAACAGTATGCGTAATGTGCTTAAACAGTTGAATCCCGGTCACCTGGAAGAACTGGGCTTAATCGAAGCCGTAAAATATCTGTGCAAAGAATGGCAGCATAACGTCCATTTCGACGTCGATTTTTCAGTGCAAGGCCCGGTTAAGCAATTGCCGAAGCAGATGAATATTCATTTATTCCGCATCGTACAGGAAGGGTTGACCAA
>CAZDFL010000150.1:0-3611 GCA_964504835.1 uncultured Zetaproteobacteria bacterium | reverse complement strand
GCCGCCAAGTCCAGCAAGATAACAGTTTCTACGAAATTTTCTCCGATATGGCGCTGCTGATGCTGGCCGCGTTTATCTTTTTATTCGCCCTGATATTGATTAATGCGCAATTGCAAGGTAGCCGAAGCGATCCGGTTAGCGAAAGGGAACTCGCCTCACTGAAGGAAAAACTGGCAGATACCGAACAGAAAAATCTCAAGCTACAGCAGGATATCAATAATCTGGCCAGCGTCGATGCACAGGAGCAACTTGATAACCTGGAATCGTTGATGGCGGGTCAGGATGTGCAACAGCAGGTGGATAAAGTCATGCTTAGTGCGCAAATGGCAACCGGAAAAGGGCGCAAGGATTTTGATATGTTCGTCAAGGGCTTGCGCGATCTGCCGGGTAAAGATCTGCATATTGTGGTGGATGCGACAGGCTCGATGCATGGCGTCACCACGTTTCTGATTCCTGTCTTGCGGCTGATTGCGATTCGTTCAGGTAAACATCTATCCGCACTGACCTGGTATGCCAATCGTAAAGAGGGCACTTTTACCGGCAGTATGGCTGAAATGTTTGATAAATTAATGGCAGATGCCCCATTTATCGGCATGGATGAAACAATAGGCCATGCATTCCACCATATTGCGACTACATCGCCTGTACCCGGAGCGTATTTGCTGATTGGTGACGAACCTTCGACAGACCGGGTTCGTTACCATGAAATCCCGGCTCCGGTGTTTACATTGCCGCTGGGAACCAGTACCGGCAACACCAAATTTGCATTCCAGAAAATGGCCGATGAAACCGGCGGCAAGATGCTAGAACTGAAATTCCAGTAATGGAAAGCAGTGGTGCGGGTTTATTAACCTGAGTGTTGGCCTAACTTCGGAAATAACTGGAAAAGAAATGCGACAAATTCGGTGGCAGTGAGCGCAAACAGAATCGCAGGTATGGCAATAATAATAGCTGCCGTGCTGGATTTAACCTGGCAGCGACTGACCAATGCAACCCACATCAGATAAAGACTCCAAACGCAGGAGATCAGGCCAACGACAGGCACCGCAGATAACACCATCGGCACCGACGCATAGGCTGAAATATAAAAGGCGTTGGTATTGCTTAATTTTGCTTTTCCGAAGGATCGGGTGGCCCACGCAATATAAGATGACCATATTTTAAGTCCGATAAGACCCAATCCCCAGCTAACCGGCACCATGAACAGCATCGTAAAGCTGTGGAAAGGGACGCCGATAAATGATGCAGCAAGGATGATTGCCGTGCCCAGAAAAATGGAACTGGCATAAAAAGCAGCCGGCGGCAGTTGCGAGAAGAATGCCTTCGGGCTGGTCAATACGTCTCGCATCGACCACAATAATGTCTGCATTGGCCTGTTTTTATCAAAGTACTGCATAGCGAACCTCCACAAGGTGGCGCAGACTTGCTTCGATACTCGGAAGATGCAAGCTGCTGTTGTTTTTGATTTGACTCGCAACAAGCTGAATCATACAAAAGGAATCAATATAAATTTTTTCAGGTTTGCTATTTTATTATCATAGCATTTTGTGATGGTTTTTCTAACGTCGCATAATGGATATTATGTAAAGTTATAAGGAGCGACATTGCCAGATCGAATATACAATAAAGATAATTATTACGATAAGTTATATACTCTTATGGAAGTTCTGCGTAAAGAGTGTCCATGGGATCGTGAACAAACCATCACCTCTCTTCGTCGTTACACGCTTGAAGAAGTGCATGAAGTCATCGAAGCGATTGATCAGGTGGAATCGGATGGCGACTGGCAGCCATTGAAGGCTGAACTGGGCGATCTGTTGATTCAGGTATTATTTTACGCCTGCATTGCTGAGGAGCAAAACCAGTTTAATTTGGCTGACGTCATTGATGCATTGATTGAAAAAATGATTTATCGCCATCCTCATGTGTTTGAAAAAAAGAAAACTGATAATCTGGATGAGCAATGGAACCGCCTTAAAGATGCTGAGCATGCAGATAGAAAAAGTCTGATGGATGGTATTCCCCCGCTGCCAGCCTTGAAATACGCACAGAAACAACAGCAGCGCGCCGCCCGTGTGGGTTTCGACTGGGCTGAAGCGACGACAGTGATTGAAAAGATGCATGAAGAATTGGCTGAGTTCGAATTCGAGGTGCACAATCAATCTTCCCCGGAACGGCTGGAAGATGAATTTGGGGATATTCTGTTTACACTCGCCAACCTGGCTCGGAAAATGGATTTGGATGCAGAATTATGTTTGATGCGCACCAATCGTAAATTTGCGAATAGATTTAGAAATATGGAAGCGTTGGCCAAGCATAACGACCACTCTCTTTCGGATATGAATCTTGAGGCATTAGAGCAATTATATCTCAAAGCAAAAGACATTGAAAAACAAGGAGTTAAACATGGGTGAAAAGATTTCAGATGCGACAGAACCACAGCAGGAATTACAAATACAGGTTTCCCCGGAAGTTCAGGGCGGTCGTTATGCAAATCAAATGATTGTAACGCATACGCAGGAAGAATTTATACTGGATTTTATTCTGGCTTCCCATCCGGTTGCTGTGCTTAATTCGCGCGTGCTGGTCAGCCCCTCACATGCCAAGCGCATTATTTCCGTTTTGCAGGACAATATCGCACGATATGAAAGTGTATTTGGCGAGATTCAATCCATCACGCCTGCCGGCAAGCCAGATCATATTATTGCCAATTAAGATAAACCTTTCACCAAAGCCATGCAGCAGTAATACTTTGCCCACAATGCAATGGACTATTTCAAATCAACTTACCATAGGCAGGGTACTTATCATCCCCGTTTTTATGGCGGTATTTTATTTATCAGGTGACTTGGGTCACTGGTTATCCGGTATCATATTTATGATAGCCGCAGCCACAGACTGGCTGGATGGATATCTGGCTCGTTCGCGTGGCGAAGTCACGCCGTTTGGACGTTTTCTTGATCCAGTAGCCGACAAATTATTGGTTGCATCGGCGTTGGTACTACTGGTTTCCGCCGATATGACCCCTGCCCTGCTGGCCGTGATTATTATCGGGCGCGAAATTACCATAGGTGCATTACGCGAATGGCTGGCACAACGCGCTACAATTGTACATGTATCCCGGATTGCTAAATGGAAAACGGCAATTCAAATGCTCGCTATTTCAACACTTTTACTGCATGTCGATCTATTAGGCGTCTCACTGCATAGCGTTGGTCTTGTGCTGTTATGGATTGCATCCGTCCTTACGCTTTGGTCCGGATATGAATATATTCGTGATGCATGGCCTGAACTGATGGATGGTTTGGATCGCTGATTCGCTTTATTCATACACAGTAACAACAATTCGGCTTAATTCACGCATCTTTTGATTGACGAAGTCAAAGCGTTCGCTAATCTTCGCCGCGATCAACAGGTCCCCATCGTCTAGTCGGCCTAGGACACTGCCCTTTCACGGCGGCAACACCGGTTCGAATCCGGTTGGGGACGCCAGCTTAACCTCAGTTGTGAATTTCACGACTGAGGTTTTTCTTTTTCATTTTAAGAACACATCCCCTTGGGGACGCCAAATTATCAAGCACTTACGAGAAATCGTAGGTGCTTTTTTATTT
>CAZDFL010000149.1:0-3715 GCA_964504835.1 uncultured Zetaproteobacteria bacterium | reverse complement strand
ATTTCGCGATAGGTTTGCGCCAGTGTCACTTCGGTGAATTTTGCGGTCATACCGAAGAAACCGGCCACGATCATCCAGAATGTAGCCCCCGGTCCGCCAATGCTGACCGCAATGGCCACACCGGCAATATTCCCCAAGCCCACGGTGGCGGACAGCGCCGTGGTCAGGGCCTGAAATGGCGACACCTCACCTTTATCTTCCGGAGACTGATATTTACCCCGAATTACCTGCAAGGCATGGCCCATCATGCGCACATTGATAAAACCAAACCGGCAAGTCAGATACACCGCGCCAACCACCAACCACCCCACAATAAACGGCATATTGCCATCACCGGGCATCACATCGAAAAACAGGACGGAGGCCAGATAGCCGTTCACTGTCCCAAAAAACGCATCAATACCGGCAGCACCGTCGGGCTGGGCACAGGCCACGCGAGCAGGCAATAACAGCGCCAGCCAGATGATAGTATGAACAAGGTATCTCATTTCCCCTCCAATCTGTTTCCATTCACATTGGCAATCCTGCCGAAAAATCCATAGATTTACATAGCCCTGTAAATAGCGCGTTTAATACTGCATAATGGATAGCGGTGCTATTCCTTGCAACCTTTGCCTTCAACTCACACATTTTGAATTGCAGTCGCATCAAACCAGCTTTAATCAGCGTTTCCCTAGCAACAATCATGTCGCCTTGCATCGAAAGCGCTTGCTGTCCCGCCATCATGGCGGCATGCTCAATCCGATGTTCACAGAAGCCGCCAATCCGACCACCACATTTATCATTGCCGTCATCATTGCCACGACAGCGCAAATGCTGGCCAGTCGTTTTCGTTTTCCACCCATCCTGTTGTGGCTGCTGGCTGGCATGGCATTGGGGCCATTCGGGCTGCATGCCTTGCATGTCGAAGCTATCAAACCGGCTTTACATAGCCTGATTGAACTGGGGCTGGCCATCATTCTGTTCGAGGGTGGCCTAAACCTGAATCTAAAAGCATTAAAAGAAAATGGCTGGGTGGTTGGTCGGCTGGTGTTAATCGGCCCCATTCTGACCATGCTTATTGGCGGCTTAGCCGCCCACCTGCTGACTGATATGGACTGGCTGCTTGCCTTGTTGTTTGGAGCCCTGGTCTCGGTCGGCGGCCCAACTGTCATTCTGCCCATTGTACGGCAAATGCGATTAGGCAGGAATATAAGCCATGTCTTAACCGCCGAAGCGATGTTGATCGATGTGATTGGTGCGATTCTGGCCATTGTAATCCTGCAGGTGGCGCTGACGCTGAATATGAATGCCAGCGCTATTGCACAGGATATTTTCTATAAAATCGCAGTCGGTGCGGCGCTCGGTATCGCCGGTGGACGTTTATTGGCGTGGCTACTGACCAGCCTCTGGGCCAAGGATTTTGAAATTCGTTCCGTGCTGGTGCTGACCAGCGCCTGGGGCATGTTTCTGCTGGCCGATGCGATTAGCGCTCAGGCCGGCCTGCTCACCATGCTGATGATGGGGGCTGTCTTGCAACGCATGGAAGTGCACGATATCCAGCGCCTGAAACATTTTAAAGGCAGCCTGTCGATGCTGTTGATTTCCGTCCTGTTCGTGCTGCTGGCCGCCAATATGGATCTGTCTGTCATGCTCGATTACCTGTGGCCGGGGTTGTTGCTGTTCGCCATTTTGGCGCTGGTCGTGCGACCGCTCATTGTATTTTTGTCCACCCTTGGCAGCCGTTTGAGCATGCAGGAAAACTTATACCTGGCCGGCATGGCTCCGCGCGGTGTGGTGGCTGCCGGTATCACATCGTTATTCGCCATCATTTTACAGGATCACGGTTATGCCCAGAGCGATATGCTGATGGCGCTGGTGTATATTATTATTATCGTATCCGTGCTGGCTTATAGTCTGGCGGCGACGCCATTAAAACGATTTTTATCCATCAATGGCGGTGATGATCGTTCGGTATTGATTATCGGCGGCGGCCAGATCGGTTCGGAAGTGGGCAGAGCTTTGGGTGAGGATCGGGAGGTTCGTTTTCTCGATCTGAATTCCGAAGTCATCACCAGCCTGAAACATTCCGGTTATGTTGCCGTGTGCGGCAATGCGCTGGATCCGCTCTACTGGGAAATCATCCATGCCGAAGAAATCGGCTGCACGCTGGTGATGACCGGCTCTTCCGATCATAATCTACTTATTGCGCGACTGGCGCATGAGAATTTTCATATTCCTGATATCTACGTCACCTTGCAAGAGCATGATGAAGACAAACATGCCAGCATGATTCACCAGCTACAGACCAAACGATTATTCGCCAAACCGTACAATTTCACTTACTGGAATGATCAGGCTTATCGCAAACGTTTAATCTATGAGTCTTTGGTCATTGACCCGGATTCAGAACTCGCTGGCGAACGCATGGCCGATGCCCGTATTCAGCATGGCGTACAGCCGATTACCGTGATTCGCGACGGGCAGACGCTGGTGCCGCATGATGATCTGGTTCTGGCCATTGGCGATGAAATCAAAATGCTGATGCGCCCGGAACGCGTGCAGGATGGTTCGCCGCTGATTCTACCCCCGTCCTCACAGCACAAATAAGTGCGCACCCGTTTCGCCCCCAGTCCGTCCGGCTTGCTGCATGTCGGCAACGCCTATTCAGCCCTGATCTGCCAGCAATGGGCGGAGGAACATCATACTGAACTGCTATTACGCATTGAGGATATCGATCATACCCGGTGCAGACCTGCATACGCTGATGCCATACTGGAGGATTTGAACTGGCTCGGATTGCGCTGGCAAACGCCGGTGAGATATCAAAGCCATCATCTGGATGATTATCGGGCTGCCATGCAACGACTCAGGGACATGGATGTCATCTACCCCTGTTTCTGTACGCGCAAACAGGTGGCGCAGGAAATCGCCCGCATGGCTTCAGCGCCGCATCTTGAAGATACGCCATCTGAATATCCGGGTTTGTGCCGCAATATGCAGACAGATGAACAATATCGGCGCATGCAAGAGGAACCATTTGCATGGCGGTTAAATGTGGCCAAAGCGCTCATCTGCGTCGGGGAAAAGCTGACGTGGCGTGAAGAATCGGGCCAAACACACGCCATTGAGATCAGCCATGATACGATCATCGGACGCAAGGATATCGGATTCAGCTATCACCTCGCCGTGGTCGTGGATGATGCGATTCAGGCCGTTAGCCATATTATCCGTGGCCGCGATTTGGCATCGTCCACCGGCATTCACAGGCTATTACAGCAACTGTTGGGATTGCCTGAACCGGTATATATTCACCACCCCCTGTTGCATGGGTGCAGCGGTGAACAGCTGAGTAAACGCAATCATGCCACCACGCTGGACAACCTGCGCCGGGCGGGGGTGTCAGCGCACAAACTGCGTGACTTCTTGTTTAGCACGGCAACACAACGGCAACCGTTCTGGCCTTTTGAGCCGGAGGAAAACGATGCGATATTGCGCGCGCTTGGCAAGACGTGATGATCTGCCATGATTCGGATCCTAAAGTACATGTTAATATTATGGCTCACAGGTGATATCTTTTGACTACCATTCTTGATTTGATCGGCAACACACCCATGGCGCAGATTCAGCATATTAGCAGCCATTTGCCCGATAATATCCGCATCCACGCCAAGCTCGAACGCTTCAATCCCGGCGGTTCCATTAAGGATCGTCCTGCCTTGTGGATGATTCGCGA
>CAZDFL010000148.1:0-3731 GCA_964504835.1 uncultured Zetaproteobacteria bacterium | reverse complement strand
TGTGTTTATCAGGAAATGCAGGCAGGTGTCGCCATAGCGGCGGGATTGCTGACACAGCCAGCCATCCGGCCAGTTCGGCTGGATGCGGGATGATTCTTCAATGACCAACTGGCCGCAACCAATATCATGCTGCGTTAACAAATCCGGTAATGCTTCGGCAAAACCGCGCGTATACGGCGGGTCGGCAAAAATCAGGTCAAAGGATTTTCCTGCCAGGCGGGCTAGCCCCTGTTCCACAGAGCTGGACTGAATTGACCATTGATTCGACAACGTCAGCGTGTCGCGGCACTGTTGCAGTGTCTGGATAGCGTGGTGATTCTGTTCGATGGAAATAGCCGATGCGGCGCCGCGAGATAAAGTTTCCAGAGCCATGATGCCTGAACCGGCATACAGATCGAGTATGCGGAAGCCATCCACCGAACCAAGAATATTGAACAATGCCTGACGCACTTTCGATGGCGTTGGCCTCAAACCCGGCACATTCGGTACCGCGATAACGCGACCGCGCATATTTCCGGCAGTAATTCGCATGCTCAGGCCACGTCAGTCGAACAGGGTCAAAATCTTTCACCACAGAGTACACAGAGAGCACAGAGGAAAATTAAAGAAAGGTTTAGGTTTTGAATTCCTCTGTTCTCTGTGGTGAAGAGTCGTGAGCATATTAAGTTCACAGAAAGGGCACTAAAGTGCGGATTTCGGTCCTACCCTGACGCGGTTCCATTGTTCCGGTTTGAGATATTTGGCGGCTTGCGCCTTGACTTGATCCAGCGTTACCGATTGCACGCGCACCGTCCAGCGACTCAAATAATCCAGCGGCAGATTGTACAGGCCAATCATTGAGATCAGCCCGACTCGCTCACGGTTGGAATCCATGCGCTGGGCGAAACCGCCAATCAGATTATCTTTACTGGCGGTCATCTGCTTTTCGGTGATGGCACCAGTGGCCATGGCTGTCATCACGTCATGCACCACCGTTTCGGCTTCTTTGGCCTGACTGGCTTTGGTCTGCAATGTAATCACAAACGGACCGGGTACCGCCAATGGCAGGAAATAGGAATAGACGCCGTACACCAGTCCGCGTTGTTCACGCACTTCTTCCATCAAACGGGAGCCGAAACCACCGCCACCGAGAATATGGTTGAGTACAAACACCGGGAAGAAATCCGTATCGCTGCGAGCCGGACCCTGTCGTATCAATTGCACCAGCATCTGGGTGGTTGGCAAGGTCACATCCACCTGTTTTCCAGCCACGGCCTTTGCCGTTTTGATATTCATTAACCCTTTCGCCGCTTTACCTTTCCAGCCGGACAGCCGCGCATTCAACAACGGCAGCAATTCGGCCATGGTGATGTCGCCACTGACTGCCAGCACCGCGCCGGCGGGTTTGATTTGGCGGTGGTACAAGCCTTTCAGATCGGCCAGTTCGATGCGTGCCAGTGATTCCATGCTGCCACCGGGGCGATGACCATAGGGGTGCTTGGCAAACAATAATCCTGCCGCAGCCTGCGCCGCTCGCACCCCCGGCCCTTCGCGGGCTTTCTGAGCCGCAGCAATCGAATCCTGTTTCAATATGGCGAAACGCTCTTTGTTCCAGCCCGGATGCAGCAAGGCTTCGGCAAAGGCATCCAGCCCCGGTTTCAAGGCATCTTTTAGCACCGTTAGCGATAAACTGAAATCATCCCGACCAGCACCTGCACCCAGTTTAATCGCATCGGCATCGAGCAGATCGGCCCATGCCGTATGCGCATGTCTGGCGGTATGGTCGCCCAGCATGCCCGCCATTAAACTGGCCGTACCGCCCTTGTCTGCGGCATCGAAACGGCTGCCGGCAGGCATATCCAGTTTCATGGCCACCATCGGTACATTGTGCGCCTCCATCAATAATACGCGCACGCCATTTTCCAGATGCGCCTGCTGAATGGGTGGCACTGCATTGGCTGCTGATACCAGCGTGCACAGTGAAAACGTCAATAGTAATAACAAGCGGGTCATCATGATTTCACCTCCGGCGTCAGGATGCCGGTGGTGGAACGATCCCGTCTCAGCCACCGGGCCACGACTTTCTGAATATCTGCCGGGCTTACTTTCTCAATAGCTTTCAGCCAGTTATCGCGATTGGCCGCGCCAATACCGACCACTTCCAGATGGCCGATTTGCTTGGCGCGCAGATAGAGCGAATCCTGCGCAAATACATCGGCAGCAATGATATTGCGCTTGGCCGCTGCCAGTTGCCTGGCCTTGACCGGTGTTTTGGCCATATCAGCCATTAGTTCCCAGAACGCTTTTTCAAATGCAGCTGTCGTTTGTTTTGGTCCGAGCATGGCATAGGCATACCACAGATCGAGCCCCATCGACGATTCGTCGTAACCGGCGCTGGCGGAAAATGCCAGTCGTTTCTCATCGACCAGCTCCCGGCTCATGCGCGCCGAACGGCCGCCGGCCAGTATATGCGTGGCCAGCGCCAGTGAGGCCGCCTCCACATCGTTTTTGCCCGGCTTCCACACCGGTACGGGAATAGTGATTGCCACCATTGGCAGTTGTGCCGGCAGTTTAACCTCAATGCGTTTGGGGCCGAACGGTTCTGGTTCGGTCGGATTAAAACGGGGCGCGACGGGGTGTGCCTTCATTTGGCCGAAGGTGGCGGCAACCTGTTGCTTCAGATGATCGAAATCGACATCACCAACCACGACGACAATAGCATTGCCCGGCACATAATGTTTTTTATAAAACGCTCGGACGTCTTCAATCGTCAGTTTCTTCAGATCCTGCATCCAGCCGATAACCGGGTTGCGGTAGGGGTGCAGGCGCAAGGACACGGCGGATAATTCCTCGAACATATGGCTGTTCGGATCATCCTCGGTGCGCATACGCCGCTCTTCCATAATCACGCGAATTTCTTTCTGGAAATCCTTATCGCGCAGCGCCAGATGGGAGAAGCGTTCCGCCTCCATGCCAATCACTTCATCGACACGGGCCGCCGGAACCGTTTCAAAAAAGGCAGTAAAGTCGGTGCTGGTAAAGGCATTATCGTTGCCGCCCATGGCCGAGATGCGCTTGCTATACTCACCCGCTGCAAGTTTATCAGAGCCCTTGAACATCATGTGTTCAAACACGTGAGCCAGTCCGGTTTTACCCGGCACTTCGTCACGTCCGCCCACTTTCAACCAGATTTGCACCATGGCGACAGGGGCGGAATGATCTTCTTCCACCACCAGCTTCACGCCGTTTTCAAAGGTGCTTTGCTGTATCTTTTCAGCGGCACTGGCGTTTGAAATACAAACACCGGCAAACAGAATCAGTAGCGTGATTAAACGTAATGGCATGTAAACTCCGTACGAAACATGATATGTATTTTCAAGAGGCGGGATATTGAGCCAAAGCGGTTGCCGAAGCAATCGCAAGCGAAAGGTAAGTTGGTTCTGATTAAATCTGTATGAATAGACGAAGATTGTTTGCCAATAGCACTCGCTCAGGGTATCAATGCATGATGCAATCCTCCGATTATCGCACCGCGCCGCTGGCCACCACCGCGCTGCCGCCCGGCATAGGTTATATTATCGGCAACGAGGCTGCCGAGCGATTCAGCTATTACGGCATGCGCGCTATTCTGGTTGTATTTATGACGCAGTATCTGTTGTCCGCCGATGGCGCGAGCGCCCTGATGAACGAAGATACAGCCAAGGGCTGGTTTCACCTGTTTGTCTCGGCGGTGTATTTCACCCCGTTGCTGG
>CAZDFL010000147.1:0-3735 GCA_964504835.1 uncultured Zetaproteobacteria bacterium | reverse complement strand
AGGCGCGCAACATAATGCGATTGCGGGACTGCGTCAAATTCTATTCTGTGTCAGTCAGCTACAACAGCCTTATGTTGCTGATTCGGCAGAGACTACTTTGGCCGTTGCAATGATGGCACCGGCGCTGCCTACAAGTGCACCGCCGAATAATAACGGCAATAGCAATACCCAGTTGCTTAATTCCACCTGCATGCTCACCAGCCACGCATAGCTGCCCAACACGACTGGCCACAGCAATAGCCATGCTGCAAAACCGGCGGCCCCACCCAATACCATGCCTTCCAGAATAAATGGCATGCGTACAAACCATTCCTGCGCGCCCATTAAACGCATCAGATGAATCTCGTCGGCGCGCGCCAACAGGGTCATGCGCAGTGTGTTGGAAATGATCAGCGCCATGGCCAGCGCCAGAATCAGCGAGGCAAACCAGACCAGATATCGGGCCTGGCTGATCCAGTGGTGAGCTCCGGCCAGACTGACTTCATCTTCATTGATGCGGGCATCAAAACGGGAAGCAATATCACGAATATCATCAAACAGAAACTCGGATTGTTCATCTTGCAGGGATAATTCAAAGGTGATCGGCAGGCGTGCGGCCAGTTCCTTCTGGTTCATGCCTGCATCACCTAACCAGCCTTGCATCCAGCGCGCAGCTTCCTCGGCTGAAATTTGTCTGGCCGAAGCAATGCCGGGAATGCTTTCCAGTTTTGCTTTTAGCGGGGTGGATTTGTCTGCATGGCCAGCATCCAGATAGACATGAATGGTAATATCATCCTGCCAACTGCCCACCCATTGTCCTGCTGCCTGCATGCCCAGCCAGATTGCGCCGACTGCCCACAATGCGATGCAAACAATCATCAGTGCCAATATCTGGTGAATGCCGAACGGCGGCAGGTGAAAACCGCCGGGCAGACGCGGATTCATCTTGTCGGGGATGATTTCAGTACGCTTGTTCAAGAATAAATCCTCATGAATACACCGGGCCAGCCAGTGAGCCAGCATGCAGTTGCACGACGCGACCGGGATGCGATTCCAGCAGGTGCAGATCATGGGTGGCCATGATGACTGTCGTTCCGAGTCGATTGAGCGCCATCAGGTAGTCCAGCACCCGGCGGGCTGTATCCACATCGAGATTGCCGGTCGGCTCATCGGCCAGAATAACAGCCGGGTTGGCGGTCATGGCGCGGGCAATGGCGACGCGTTGCTGCTCGCCGCCGGACAACGCTTCAGGATATGACCACAGCCGGTCAGCCAGTCCGACATAGGCCAGCACTTTGCGCACGCGTGGAATCAGGCGTTCGGTTTTCCAGCCCTGCACGCGCAGCGGCAAGGCCACATTTTCAAACACAGTGCGTGAAAAAAGTAATCTGTGATCCTGAAAGATAATGCCGGTATGACGCCTGAGTTGGCGTATTTTGGCTTGATTGGCTGATCGCATATCTGTTTTCTGCACGCTCAGCGCGCCTGAAGTCGGGCGTACGCCGCCATAACACATGCGTAATAATGATGATTTTCCAGCCCCGCTTTCGCCGACCAGATAAACAAATTGCCCCTGTTCGATATCCAGCGTCAGGCCGGACAGGGCTGTTTTTCCGGTTGGATATCGGAGCATCAGTTGCTGCATGTGAATCAAGGGGGCGGCGACGGGCATGGTTGCAAACGGTAGCTTCGCCATGCATGCCTGTCACTGTCGGATGGCATGTCGGATCGTAGCCCCTTACGAAAAATATTTTGTACAATGGCATAAGAAACATTCACCACAGAGAAGCAGATGATCATAAAGTCAAAAGCTTTTCACCACAGAGTACACCGAGGAGGTCAAAATCTTTATGTTTTGGTTTTCTCGGCTTTTCCTCTGTGATCTCTGTGGTTCAAGATTTTCCTGTTTGGTTCCGGCTATGCTGGGTATTCGCGCTGCTGACAAACGGCTGCTATAGATTCAATATGCGCGCATGCATCTTACATGTCCGCATTGTCAGGTTCAGTATGATATCGAACGCGATGTCGGCGATGCCGTGTTTGTTTGCCATCAATGCGGTCAGGAATTCAGTTCGCAAGCTGTTTCATCTGATTGTGGCGATATCGAGCCGGTTGAAGCTGAACAGGCTCCGGTTCGCAACACAGTCCATATCTGGCCATGGTTGCTGATGATTCTGATTGTGCTGGCCGGCAGTGGTTTTTGGGTACAGAAAGATGCGTGGCTGGATAATCGCTGGTTGCGCAGTAGCCTGATCAATATCGGTGTTGCTATGCCGCTGCGTGCCAAAGATTGGCGCATTGCTCCTGCCAGCGTACAGTCGCAATGGATCATTCGGGCCGATGGCAGCAGGCGATTGCTGGTTCGAGGCACGATTGAAAATCTGCTGAATAGCGATATGTCCTTGCCCAAAATCAATATGATGTTTTTTTCAAAAACAGAGCCGGATAAACAGATTGGCAATGCCGTGCTTGATATCATATTGAAACCATCCGATCAGCAGGCAGCGGATATGATTCCCGCCAGAGATATCAGGCCGGTAGCGGCGCTGGGCAAACGTAGTTTTGCGATAGTGGCAGAATCGGTTCCTGAGAAAACAGGTGATTTTACTCTGATGCCCGTGCTCCATTAACTTGAGCCACTTGCTTTGGTAATGATGTTACCAGCACATCATTCAGATTGGTGAGTCGCCATGGTTTTCGCAGTACCTGATAGGGCATGTCTTTTTTAGAGAGTACCGCTTCCTGTTTATCATAGCCGGTCATCAGGACTACCTTGAAACCCTTGCGTTTACTGCTCATGTGTTTGGCTGCCTGCATGCCTGATGCTTTTGGCATGACCATGTCCAGAATAGCCATATCCAGTTGTTCAGCATGCTCATTGAACAGTTGCATGGCATGCTCGCCATTGGATGCTTTCAGAACGCGGTAGTTGACGCTCTCCAGAATATGGCTTAATGCTTCCAGCACGCCGCTATTGTCATCGGCGACAAGAATCAGTTCGCCCTGACCTTGACGTAGTGATGTCGTTTTTTCATGCGCCTCGGCGTGTTTGTTCACAGACAGCGGCAAATAAACAGACATGCATGTACCCGATCCCGGCGCGCTTTCCACATCCACGACGCCTCCGAGTGCTTCGACATAGCTCTTGACCATGGCCAGCCCCAGTCCGGTGCCTGTATCGCTGGGTTTGGTGGTGAAAAACGGTTCAAATATCCGCGCCAGAGTTGCTTGATCCATGCCGATGCCGTTATCGCGTACGCGAATGCAGACCCATGCTTGCGTTGTAGTAACCGATAAATCAGTGCGGGCAGTCGGCCATTGCGGTGGTTCGGCCAGTTTCGCGCTTAACTCGATTCGGCCCTTGCTGTCGCCGTTGTCAGTATTTCGTCCCATCACGGCATGGGTTGCATTGACGATCAGGTTCAACAGCGACTGCTGCAATTGCACCGGATCGCAGCTAGTCACCAGTTCTCTGTTGTCCACATGGCAGATAAATTCGATATTTTCCGGCACCGATACCTGAGCAAATTTGGCCAGTTCCTTGATGAATGGTGCCAGATCAATATCTTTTATATCGGGCAGATCCTTGCGCGAAAAGCTGAGTAACTGGCGCACCATGTCGGCTGCTCCATAACCCTGTTTTTCCACGTTTTCGATGCGCTTGGCCAGTTCAGGCGCATCCGCCAATCGTTTTTTGATGAGATACAGGTTGCCCAGCATGCCGGCCAACACATTATTGAAATCATGGGCGATGCC
>CAZDFL010000146.1:0-3745 GCA_964504835.1 uncultured Zetaproteobacteria bacterium | reverse complement strand
ACGGCGAAATGCGTCATAACCTTCACCCATAAAGGTCTTCATCAAAATATCGCCGCCGTCACGCAAATACTGGCGTGCGAAATGCAGCGTCATTTCATTGAGCCCAATCATGCGCATCTGATCCACCAGCTTATCACCGCTCATCTCCGGTGCCATATCGGAAACCACCATGTCCACAGTTCGTCCGCCCAGCGCCTCGCGCAAAGCCTGTTGACCTGCGGGTGAATCAAAATCCGCCTGAATCAGCGTCACGCCCTGAATCGGATTGAGCGGCAACAAATCAATGCCGATCACCAGCCCGCCCGGCCCGACCCGTTTGGCCAGTTCCACGCTCCACGAACCCGGTGCGCAACCAAGATCAATAATAACGCTGTTTTTTCGGATAGTCAGGCCATGCTGATCCAGTATCTCGGTCAATTTGAACGCGGCGCGTGACCGCTTCCCCTCACGCTGAGCCCGTTTGACATGCGGATCATTGCTATGGCGCTGAAACCATGCCGATGTCTTGCGTGCCGCTCTGCTTTTCGATGATTGCGCCATGGTTTTTCCTCTTTTTTCTCTACCGCAGAGAACACAGAGTAAAGTCAAAGTAGAATAATTTTTGACTGGTTTTGTTTTCCTCTGCGTCCTCCGCGTCCTCTGCGGTGAATGATTTTGCCTGTTGTGTTCCAATCAATCTTTCATGCGCCAGCCGATACGCCATAGCTGCCAGCAGGTAATAATGGTCAATAGCACCGTCGCGATGACCACCAACATCGAAGCATAGGGATCGGTATCGCCTGTGCCCAGAAAACCATAACGAAATCCGTCGATCAGATAAAAGAACGGATTGGCATGATTGATCTGCTGCCACAGTTCAGGCAGCTGTTTGACCGAGTAAAATACACCGGACAAAAAGGTCAGCGGCAGAATCACAAAGTTGGTAACCATGGCAATATTGTCAAAGTCTTTCGCCCATATACCGGCAATCAACCCCAGCCCGCCCATGATAATACTGCCGCATATTCCGTAGAACAGAATCAGCCCCGGATGCAGCAAGTGAATATCAACGAATGGAAACAAAACAGCCAGAAACACAAGCACAACAACCAGCGCCCGCACCACTGCGGCAGCCAAAAAAGCAGCAACCACCTCAATGGCCGACAATGGTGCCATCAGCAAATAAATATGCATGCCCATCACCTTGCCCATAATCATTGAACTGGAGGTGTTGGCAAAGGCATTCTGCAACATCGCCATCATAGCCAGGCCAGGCACCAGAAAGGTAAAATAATCAACGGCCATGCCCGGCACTTGCCGGTCACCCATGGCATAGCGAAAAATAATCAGATAGAGCATAGCGGTCAGGGCAGGCGTTACGATCGTCTGCATTTTCACTTTCAGGAAACGGCGCACTTCGCGCGTAAACAACGTCCAGGCGCCGAGCGCATTAATCGGGCGCATGTTTACCCGTCAGTTTCAAAAACACATCTTCCAGCTTCTCACGTCGCATGCCTGCATCCAGCGGCGCGCCAAAACAGCCCACGGCAGCCTGATAGGCTTGATGAAACGTCGAACCGCCCTTCTGCTTACCCAGTTTCAAACAGATACCCTCATTGAGCAAGCGCGGCTCATATATTGCCAACTGCGCTTCATCGTCAACCGATAATGCCAATGCCTGCCCATAATTAAGCCAAAGATAGGATGAGGCAATTTCGTGCATCATTTCCTTCATCGGTCTGGCTGTCAGCAGCGCACCGCGATCAATAATAGCAACATGATCGCACAGCTCTTCGGCCTCATCCAGATAATGGGTGGTCAGCAGAATCGTCGTACCAGCTGCATTCAGTTCGCGCATAAAATCCCACAAACGACGCCGCAGTTCGACATCCACACCGGCTGTCGGCTCATCCAGAATGACCAGTTTCGGCTTATGCACCAGCGCCTGCGCCACCAGCAAACGCCGCCGCATACCACCGGATAGCTGACGCGTATTTTTGGCCGAATGGTCAATCAGCTCCAGCCGGGTTAATAGTTCATCGATCCAGTCGTAATCCGGCTTGCAGCCGAACAGACCTGAAGTAAAGGCCAGCACTTCACGCGGCGTAAAAAAAGGATCAAACGCCACTTCCTGCGGCACCACACCAATCTGACGTTTGCACCAACTGCGCTCGGCCAGCAGATCATGGCCAAACAAACTGACAGCACCGCTACTGGCACGCACAGTATCGGCCAGAATATTAATGAAGGTGCTTTTGCCAGCTCCGTTTGGCCCCAGTAGGGCATAGAAACTGCCCAATGGAATATCCAGGGAGATATCGTGCAGCGCTTCATTGCCATTATCATAGACTTTGCAAAGACCGTTGATTGCCAAGGCTGTCATAGGGTAAATCGAAATATCAGAAATCTGGCCACATCATCAAAAAAGATAGTCAAAAGCATTCACCGCAGGGTACGCAGAGTTTCACAGAGGAAAAGCAAAACCTTCTATCAGAGTAATTCCTCGACTAGATGCTCCATTTTTGTATTTTCTGCTGCGTTAATAACCCGCATTGGCGCAACCACTGCCTCCGCTGTCCGAAGGGGTGAATGATTTACCACAGCCGCAGGTTGAAGCGGCATTGGGATTACGAATCACAAACGATTCACCCTGAATAGAGCTCTGATAATCAATCTCGGCGCCATTGAGTAAATCCAGGCTCATCTGATCGACCAACAGTTTCACACCATGACTTTCAACCACGGTATCATTTTCCTTGATCTCATCATCAAAGGTGAAGCCGTACTGGAATCCTGAACAGCCACCGCCGGACACAAACACGCGCAGGTTCAAGCTCTCACTTTCCTTCTCCAGTAATCCCTGTACTTTTGTTGCCGCTGCTTCGGTTAATACGACAGTCATGGTCACACCTCTCAAAATACTTGAGCGCAATTATCAGGTATTTCGCAGCCAATGGCAAATACACAAATGCCAATACGATAATTTAAACATACAGACAGCTTGCCAGCCAAGCATTTCCGGCAACAATAGCGGCATGATTCGCTACCTCACTGCTGCCCTGTTATTGCTAACTAGCGCATGCTCCTCCAATACCGATATCCATGAAACGCGTTTTATCATGGGTACGCTGGTGGAATTCACCATTGCCGCGCAGGACAGCGATCAGGCTGCGTCAGGGATTGCAGCTGCTGCTGCCGAAATGCAGCGCATCGAGGATGCTTTTACCATTTATGGCGACCACCCCAATGCAGTCAAAACATTCAATGCATCCGCTCCCGGCACACCGGTCACGCTACCGGATGAAGTATCAGCCCTGCTGACGCTGGCTCTGAAGGTAAAACAGCAAAGCGATGGCGCTTTCGATCCTGCCCTTGGCAAGCTCAATCTGTTGTGGGGATTTTCTATCGACCCGCCCCCCACTTCGCCGCCAAACCCGGAGGCCATCAAAGCCGCCATTCCTCCGGCCCACTGTATTGATAAACGAGGCAAGCAATGGTTGCGTCTCGACGCGCGCTGCCTGCTGGATTTCGGTGCCATTGCCAAGGGCTATGCCATTGATCGTGGTATCGCCATCCTGCAACAACACGGCATCCACAATGCCATAATCAATGCCGGTGGCGATATTCGTCTGATTGGCAGCCATGGGGATCGACCCTGGCGTATTGGTATTCGCCACCCGCGCAAACGTAATGACG
The DNA here is from genome assembly GCA_964504835.1 of uncultured Zetaproteobacteria bacterium. GTDB lineage: Bacteria > Pseudomonadota > Zetaproteobacteria > Mariprofundales > Mariprofundaceae > Mariprofundus. The sequence continues at coordinate 70 of CAZDFL010000146.1, read as the reverse complement.
TCATTGCAGCCCTCAAATTACAGGGTGATGTCAGCATCGTCACGTCAGGCGATTACGAACGCTTTTTTAT
>CAZDFL010000145.1:0-3767 GCA_964504835.1 uncultured Zetaproteobacteria bacterium | reverse complement strand
GCGTGAGCCCACCAGCCCCTCAAGCTGGCGTGTCTACCAATTCCACCACTTCGGCGGCGGGCGGCCATATTAGGTTTGTGCCCTGCACTGTCAAGAAGAGGGTATGATTTTCTCATGATACAAGTCAGGAAAAAATGCGTGCAACTAAACTTTTAATCCACCAGCCTCTGCGGCAAGTCATAACAGATGCTGATTATTATTTTCATGGTTGTAGGTGGCTGCTCAAATCACAGCCAGTTCTTCTGAGAATAATCGCCTCGAATTAAGCGCTGCATGCTAAGGGCTGCAATCTGACGTCCCCACTTGAATTCTTTATACAGCACTAAAAAGCGCCATGTATCTCGCAATACCTTGATACGATCAGCCATGGGCATCGCAGCCAATGCTTTAGGAAAATCAGCTTCGTGCGGTTTGGCAAATGCGATTCTCAACGGATTCCATTGATCTGTTGTACGTCGCACTTCCGAGGCAATATTCTGCCTGTATATTTGCTGTACAGGACGGTTGCGTAACATCGCATCCACCACAGATTCCCCTGCGATTGCGCCTGAATGCAGCGCACAACTCATGCCCTCACCAATCATATTCAAAAACCCCGTGGCCTGGCCTGTAATCAATACGCGCCCTTTGCCAAACACATAACGATTAATCAGTGATGGGCCAAAGTTTTCAGAACAACCTTCATGATCTTTATCGGCTGGTTTGAGCTTCACCCCATGTTTCTCTTCAAAGTATTTTGCCACATAAAGATGGCGATCATGAAATTTTTCACCCACTTTATAACCCACGCCAACAATCTGCCTGCCGTCACGCGCATGGCTCCAGGTATAATGGCCCAGATCAGGATGAAACCAGAAGTGAAAATATTCTTCATCCAATGGGCAATCGATAATTTCATGAAACTTCTGCCCGACAAAAAACATCGGAATATCTTTATGATAATTGGGATACAATGAACGCAACACCGGTGATACAGGGCCATCAGCCCCAATCAAATAGCGTGTTTTAAGTTCAAATGCCTCACCACCCTTTTTACGAGCTTTCACAATCACATAGTCATCTATCTGTTGTTGCGAGAGAAATGAAGTCTCATCCATCACTTCCGCACCACTCTGCTTGATGGCCCAGTGATCGGCATATTTCCTGTGCAGGTGTGGTGTTGTACCACCAAAGAAGTCCATCGACATCGAAACCATGCTGGGAAAATGAAACGTGACACCGCGACAGGCGGTCGGATCATGCAATGCTTCAGATGGGATAGGGCCAAAATTTTCCAGTAAAAAACGATGCCCGCGCGGAGATAAAATACCACTGCAAACCTTATGGCGTGGCAAGGACTGTTTTTCTACAATCACGGTTTCCAAACCTGCATCTACCAGACGCTTGGCCGCCGCAGCAGCAGCCAAACTCGCTCCAACAATCACAACATCAACACTACGCATTCAACTTGTACTCCTGATCAATTCCTGCACATGTACAACAGGTAGGCCGGTAAACTCGGCCAGTCTGCTTACATCAGCCCGATTTTCCACCACCACGCGCTTAAAAGTGCGCCCCTGAACCAACCACTGGAGCTGCTTGTGCACATCAAAAGATTGTGATTTGTCCGCCCCACTGTCTATACCGGTTGGAATGGCCATACGATGCAGATCAAGATTCATGCTACAGCCGCTTACGCGCCTTAGTTTTTCATAAACCCCAACCCGCATGGCATGATGGACATGAAATATTCGGGCTTCGATAATATAAAAATCATCAGAACCTAAATGGTTTAATAACAAGGGATTACAAGCAACTGTAAAACTATCCTCGACTGATTCAGCCATAGACACATCAGCAATTTTAGCCTGTCGTTGCGCCGACTGAATCATCGCTGTCAGATCAATATTTGCAGGACACAATACATCACATGCAGCGCAATGAATACAGGCTGACAATTCATCAGCCATCTCCATGCCTGACGCACCGAGTTGTAAGGCCTTGGCATAACCCTGGGCGCTAAAACTCACATCTCTACGCTGTAACCACATCGGACACGGCAACAAACACAAAGAGCAGCCATAACAATCTGCAAATGTGGTCATTAGAAAATCACATCACGATTGAGAATCATGGCCGGATCTGCTTCTTTTTTCAGTTGTAAATGTTTCTCCACCACAGCATCACCCAAGGCTCTGCGAATATAGGATTTCATCATACCACCAAAACGGTAATAACTGGTTTCCAGTTCCACACCGACATCATAAATCTCATTCTTGAATGATTGCAGGGTATCACGACTATACACAACACCATCTTCATACATCGGTTCAAATTCACAACCATAAGCCCAGCCTTTTGCATCGGGTGGAATACTGGATAACTCATAATGCGCCTGATGCTCTTCTCTCAAGCGGATACCAACACAATACAGCGTATAATAGGGAAAGTATTTGCGGCAAACGGCATTGCCGCGTTCAACCGCCTCAATAAATTTATCCCTGTTGGTGGCCAGATCAGGGATAACCATATGTCGATCCCCCCAATGTTTCCAAACCGCACGCGAGAATACCACCGTTCTATCCAGCATTTTACCGTTCTGCATATGATGTTCCGGTTGTAAATCGGGGAACAGTGCCCGTTTCCGACGCAATAAAAACAATGCTTCCTTCCATTTCCACGGTCGCCAGAAAAATGAAGCCAGCAGCCGTAAACCAAACATCAATTCACCATAGCCTCGCAGTTTCGCTTTCACATGGGCAAAAAACTCGGCCTCTCTCTCATCGCTATCAAAGGCGACCAGCAGGGTAATGGCTGAATCCATCATGGTTAAGATACCGGTATAATCACAAGCTTGTGACTCATCCAGCATCAACAGATCTTCCACACAGGATTTTAGTGAGGCGTAATAAAAATAATGCATGCGTAACGGCGTATAGGGTCTGATTTTCAGAGTCGCCTCTACAATAATACCAAATTGACCATAACCCAGGATTATACGCTCGAAAAGTTCACTGTTTTGCGCATCGGAACACTCAATAATATCTCCTGTTGGCGTTACAACCAGTAGCGACAGAGCCTGATCAGCACTACAACCATATTTGGAGGAATTTACATCAATACCACCCACACCCAGTGTGCCACCAACAGAAGCAGTTAAATTCAGAGGTGCCGACAGATAATCCAAATTATCTCTGCGCAACACTTCAGCCAGATGATGCCAGAATATACCCGCCTCAGTGCGTACGGTCAGTGCATCTTTATCAACCGAAATCACCCGGCTCATACCGGTCATGTCCAATAGCAACCCACCAAAAGCCACTGATTCGCCTTCTGTGGTTAAACCGCCACCACGCACGGTAACCGGCACAGCAAACGCCTGAGCAATCTGCATTACATGGGCAATCTGCCTGGCCTCTCTGGCCACCACCACGCCATGAGGCATGCCAAAAGCCAGGCCACCCGCATCGGTAACATAAACACCTGTATCAACCCGCTGTTCACGAACCTCAATACCCTGTTGTTGCAGTTGTTGTACAAATTCAGACCAGTTTCCACCGGCCCAACGAGATGGATTGGTTTGTTGACGAGGAATACCAATCAGGGCATCGGCGGCAACAGGATCAAGTGGCAGCGTGTTTGGATAATCTACACCATTTAGTAAATCCGTTTTAGAACTCAATTGATTCTCCATCCTTGATCCCCACTCTATTTACCCGCCAATGCTATGATCTAATTCAAACCACTTAAAGGCAGAAAAATCTTGTTGTTTAATCCGGATTAAAGGC
>CAZDFL010000144.1:0-3791 GCA_964504835.1 uncultured Zetaproteobacteria bacterium | reverse complement strand
ATCCCTGTTTTCCTGTTCGAGGCGGCGTTTTTGCACCGCATTGCGGGCGAGAATCATCAAGCGGTCAAAACTGACCGGCTTTTCGACAAAATCGAATGCACCCTGGCGGGTGGCGCGAACAGCAGTATCAATGGTGGCATGGCCACTCATCATAATCACCGGCAGGTTGGCATCCATCAGGTGGATTCGATTGAGGGTTTCCAGTCCGTCAATGCCCGGCATCCAGATATCCAGCAGGACGCAATCAACCGGCTGCTTGCGCAAACGGGCGATGGCTTCTTCGCCGGAAGCGGCGCATACCACCAGATATTCCTCATCTTCGAACAAACCCTGCAATGAATCACGGATAGGCTGTTCGTCGTCCACAATCATGATGCGTGCAGTCATGATTCCTCCTTATGCGTCTCTTGCATGGGTAGTCTAAGACAGAAGTGGGTTGGCCCGGATCTCGAAACCAGTGTTAATGTTCCACCATGATCTTCGGCAATGCGCTTGGCAATGGCTAGTCCCAAGCCCGAACCGTTGACCTTGGTTGAATAATAGGCTTCAAATAATTTTGATGCAGCATCTTCATCAATGCCATTGCCCTCATCTTCCACATGCCATTCTACCGTGGCATCTGTGCCTTGCGCATACATTCGCACGGTGCGGCTTTCATCATCACCGGTTGCTGAGATGGCATTATCCATCAGGTTAATCAGCACCTGGCGTATCTGATCGGGATCGCACTGGCATGTGGTGGTATTGCTCGTCTCAATCTCAACACTGACCTGTCGATAGCTATGAAACAACTCATACATATCCTGTAACAGGGTGTTGACGGGCACCGAGCGAATTTTGGGCTGCGGCATGCGCGCAAGGGTGGAAAAATCGGTAATCAGCCGCAGCAGACGATCCACCTGATCAATGATGGCTTTGGTGCAGACATCAAATACCTCGGTATTATCGACCTGAGAGCGGAAGCGCCGTTGTAAACGCTCGGCGGACAGCTTGATGGGTGTCAGCGGGTTCTTGATTTCATGCGCCAGTCGCCTGGCCACTTCCGCCCATGCCTTATTACGTTCGGCTTCGGCCAGGTCGGAAATATCATCAATGACCAGCAAATAACCGGAAAATCCCGTGCCGCTGGCGCTGAGTCTGGCACCTCGCGCCAGTACGTGCAGTGTTTTGCCTTCCGGCAGGGCGACATCAAATTCACGTTGCAATAATTCTTCGTGCTGGTGGCGCAGTTCATCATAAAAATTGCCGATATCACGCAGATTGCCATGGCTGATCTGCAAAATATCGGCGCTCGGTTTCCAGTCTTTGGGCAGGTGCAGAATATCGCGCACGGCCTGATTGAGCAGACGCACCCGACCATCCGCATCGACCAGCACCACGCCGGTATGTAAATTGGCCAGCAATGATTCCAGCACATACTGGCGCTGGCGGCTGTTATCCAGCGCTTTGGTTAAATCCTGCTGCGCCTGTTCAATGGCATCGACATTCTGTTTCAATCGGGTGGCCATTTGATTGAATGATCGGCTCAGTGAACCCAGTTCGTCATGCGACGATTCGGAAATAACCACGTCCAGATCGCCTTCTGTTACCCGGTGTAGGGCATGGGCAAGCTCGCCAATGGGGGCGGTTAAGCGGCGGGCAAACAGCAAGGCAACCAGCCCGGCCAGTAGTACAACGATCAGGGTCATAAACAGCATGACATGGGTAAAGGTGGTGCTAATTGTCTGCCGGTTGTGTTCCAGCTGGCGATAATTGCGGTAATCTGCCTCTACTGCGCGGGCATTCTGAATGACGCCGGCTGGCAGTTGCGTTTCCACCCTGAGCAGGCCAATCACTGATGTCGCACCCACCAGCGGCGCATAACCCACTGCCACGTCCCGTCCGCCAATCGTCACCAGTTCAGTCACCACGCGACCCACATGCATCGACATGCGTGCGGTATCGTTCAGTGGCCTTGTTTGCAGTGCGCTCAATTCGCCCACCTGAACAGAGCTGATTAATCGTTCGTTGATATCGAACAGTTCGACTTTCTCCCAGCCTTCGGTTCGTCGGATTTCGTTCAGATAGGTGTTGGTTGAGCGGTAATCCATATTGCCGGTGACAGCAGCCAGCAGAGCGGCATCGTTGATATAATCCAGCAGATTTCGCTTGGTATTTTGTTCAACACGTTCATAAAACCCCTGTGCTAGATTCAGGGCGCGATCCAGCAGCGTATCGACACGAACATCGAACCAGACATCCATACCGCGTTCCACCATTTGGCTGGCGGCCATCTGAATGGCCATGGCCGGCACCATAAGCATGGCAATCATGGCAATCACCAGCTTGGCGCGCAGGCGCGAACCGGGCCGTGGTGCCGAACGCTCGCGCAACAGGCGAATACCATACTGGATAAGTAACAGGGACAAGGCCAGCATCAACGCCATATTGACCCATGCCAGCAATCCGGCATCGGCGTCTGCTGCAGGCCAAAGCAGCACGGTGACTGTCAACAGTACCAGCGCCATGAATAATGGTATCAATCGCATTACATCGATGCGGCTCACGGCAGTGAAAAGTCCTGCTGCATCGATGCTGCGGTGGCATGCCACAACTTGACCCACCATGCATTATCTATGCCTTCGTTGTGGATTTCGACACTGACCGAAATTCTGTATTGCACATCAGGCAACAGCAGGCTTTTATCCAGTACAGGAAAATTCTCCAGACCGGAGAGAAAATGAATCGCATCCTCGATACGATAAACCCGGCGCGAAATGCCACTGGATGTATCGGTCAGCAGCCAGCTTCGGGTCAGTAAATCTGGCTTGGCATGGCGCAGGACGGTGATCTCGGCAATCGTCTCATTGAGCCAGTAGTCGCGCACTTTGCCGACATGAATATGCCATTCGGTGGCGACTGCTATGCCGTCTTGCATCACGCTTGTGAGTGTGTTGTCAGCAACATTCATCCGTGCTGCACAATACATGACTTTCTGGCCCATGCGGATTTGCAGGCTGCCTGCTTCACTCGCATAAACATGCGACTGGGCAGCCAACAGGATTCCTGCCAGTATCAGAAAGAATTTCATCCGGTTATAAAGCAAGCAACCCATCACGCCGCAGTGTAGCAGTAGATGTTGGCCAGTTCGATGACTAAAGTGTTGCCAGTCGGTGATGCGTGCAGGCGGCAGCTTCAGGATAAGGCATCCATACTATTGGTGCATCAGCGATGGCATTCCCATTCCGCTGTTCTGTCTATATAGTCTCCCTATGACTCATACCAGCATGCAACACTCTGAATTTCATTACGCTTATACCATGACGGCATCTGATCTGAACCGGTATGGCATTATGCATGGCGGCAGATTACTCACACTGTGTGATGAGGTGGGTTATGTCGCCGCCCGCAAACATGCCGGCGGTGATTGCCTTACCCGAGCGGTTCATCAGGCACAATTCCACCACGCCATTCAATTGGGCGAACAGCTTACCTTTCGTGCCAGAGTCGGGCTTACCGGGCATAGCAGCCTGTGGGTGTTGATCGAGGCTATCAGCATCAAGGATGGCCGCTGCATGATGGATGCCGTATTTGTATATGTGGCTATCGACGAGCATCGGCATGTTCGGCAGGTGTCTGTTATTGATGCTCAAACGGATGAAGAAAAGCAGCTTCAGGCCAGATTGAGAAGCATGAAGAGGCATTTGTAATCGGCATATTTAGTGCTAAAAAAGAAAAGGCCCCGGCGGGTGCCGGGGCCTCATGTCTGACGCAAAACACTAGGGAGGGGAGGGAGGAATGGCGCCAGACGT
>CAZDFL010000143.1:0-3800 GCA_964504835.1 uncultured Zetaproteobacteria bacterium | reverse complement strand
GGAGTTGAGTGATGGAAATGGATGAGGAACTGCTGGCAGAGTTTTTAACCGAGAGTAATGAAAATATGGCTTCCATTGAGGAACAACTCATGGAACTGGAAGCCAATCCGACCGATGAGGAACTGGTCAATGCTATTTTTCGGATCATTCATACGGTCAAGGGCAGTTGCGGTTTTCTGGGTCTGAAAGGATTGGAGAAAACGGCTCATGCCGGTGAAAATCTACTGGGCAAAATTCGCTCACTCAAATTTCAGGTCAATGAAGATATTGTGTCGCTGTTGCTGGCCTGCGCCGATGGCGTGAATGGCTATTTGCAAGGTCTGGAATCCGATGGCGTTGAGCCGGTGCTGGATCATTCATCCTTGATTTCCCGCTTGCAGGCGGCAGAACGTCTGATCGATTCGATGGCCGGGGCAGGCGTTGAAGCGCCTCAGGCTAAGCCTGCATCGAGCCCACAGGTTGCAGCGCCTGAACAGTCCAAACAAGCCGAAACTGATCAAAACGTAAGCAGCGGCAGTGATGACAGCATTACCGTGGAAGATTGGTTGGGTGATTTTGATGTATCCATTTGCGCCGCACTAACAGGGCAGGGTTGGCATACGCCTGAGAAGGTGATGGAGGCTGGCTTTGCGACGCTGCGCGGTCTGGAAGCGGTGTCGCCGAGTGATGCACTGAAAATCCTAGGACTGGCCAAGAAACTGGTTGCCGAGGGGGGCGTCAGCAAGAAAAAGCCAGAGGCAAAAGCAAGCGCACCTGAACCGGAAACCAAAGAGCCTGAAGCAAAGCAAGTCGAGGCGACGCTGGAGGCTGAGACGAAGCCATCTAAACCGCAGCAAGAGGGTAAGCCGGTGGCGGTGAAGCCGATTCAGGGGAGAGCTGTGAAACCCAAAAGCGCCGGCAGTATCCGGGTCGATGTTTCGTTGCTTGATGCGTTGATGAATCAGGTGGGCGAATTGGTGCTGACGCGCAACCGATTACTTCAAATGGTCAATGAATCCGGCTCGATGGAATTTATGCGTGTCGGACGTGAAATTGATCAGGTCACCGAGCGGCTGCAATCGCAATTGTTGCAAACCCGTATGCAGCCGATCAAGACGATCTGGAGCAGCGTGCCGCGCGTGGTGCGTGAAATGTCCAAATCTCTGGACAAACGGATTCAGGTGGTCATGGAAGGCGAGGAGACCGAGCTGGATCGCAGCATTCTCAATGCTCTGAAAGATCCGTTGACCCATATCATTCGTAACTCCTGCGATCATGGTGTCGAAATGCCGAACGTTCGCCGCGCCTCCGGCAAGTCGGAACAGGGTGTACTAAAGCTGGTTGCAGCGCAGGAATCGGGTCATATCGTGATTACCATCTCTGATGATGGCGGTGGTATTGATGCGGCCCGGGTTAAGACCAAAGCGGTGTCCATGGGCGTATTAACGCAGGAACAGGCCGAGGCCATGCCGGATCAGGCTGCCCTGCAATTAATTTTTAATGCCGGGCTCTCGACGGTGGAGAAGGTGAGTAATTTATCCGGTCGCGGCGTCGGCATGGATGTGGTGAAAACATCGATTGAGAAAGTCGGTGGCAGCATTGATCTGACCTCCGAAGTGGGCAAAGGAACGATCTTACGCATTCGAATTCCGCTGACGCTGGCCATTATCACGGCCATGATTGTGCGTTGTTGTGATCGTCGTTATGCCATTCCGCAAATCAGCATTCGTGAACTGCTCAGTGCGCCAGCTTCTTCAGATGACTGGCGCACCATTGGCGGTCATCCATTCTTCCGCTTGCGCGGGCGTTTGTTGCCGGTGCTGGAACTGGCTTCAACACTGAAGCTGGCGGATGAAGTGCCGCATGAAGGCTCGATTGTGGTGATTGATATTGGTGACCGGACATTCGGTATTCTGGTCAATGAAATTTTTGGTGCGGAAGAAATTGTGGTCAAGCCGCTCGGGGTGCATTTCCAACATCTGACACAGTATGGCGGTTGCTCGATTCTGGGCGATGGCAGTGTGATTCCGATTCTCGATTGTAATGGCTTGGCACAGATGATGGAACTGTCGGAAGAGGCGACACATGCGGCGCTACAAGAAGATGATGCGCAGGTCAGCCTGCATGATTTACAGCATGTGCTGGTGTTCCGGCAAGATGGCGGACGCTATGCGATTCCAATGGCTTTGGTGGAGCGGCTGGAGAAATTCCCGGCTGAGAATATCGAAACATCGGGTGCCAAAGAGGTGCTACAGTATCGCAATGATGAAGTGATTCCAGTGTTGCGCTGGGGCGATCTGGCTGGTTTAGAGAGCCATGCCGGAGAGGAAGTATATGGCTTGATTTTGTCGGATGGACATCATCGCATGTGTCTACAGGTCGATGAAATCGTTGATATTCTGGAGATTCCACTGGAAATTAAAAAACCGACGCAGGATGAATTCTTCTTGGGTACGGCGGTGATTCTGGAGCAGGCCACCGAAGTGGTGGATGTGTTCGATGTGATTAAACGGGCGGTGCCGGACTGGTTCAGCACATCAGCAGGGAAAAATGGTGATAACAAACGTCAGAGTATTCTGTTTGTTGAGGATGCACCATTCTTCCGCAATCTGGTGGTGCCGGTGTTGCAGGCCATGAATTATGATATCTGGACGGCTGCGGATGGAGAAGAAGCATGCAAAATTCTGGCTGATAAAATCCCCGATATGATTCTGACCGATATCGAAATGCCCAATATGGATGGCTATGAACTGGCCGACTGGATTGCGCAGAAGCCCCATTTGAAAGATGTGCCGCTGATAGCCTTAACGGCCACACCTCCGGGTGAGGACGACGATGTGCGGCGACAGAAATTCGATGATGTGCTGGTTAAATTTGATCGTCATTCGTTGGTGGAACATTTACAAACAGCAATGGGCGAACATGGCGTGGATAAATTAAACAGCGTTGATGCCGATATCGTGTCGGGCGATACGGCGTAAGGAGTGAGTGATGAGTGGATCAGGTGGTGCGTTAAGGCATGTGAGTAAGCCGCAAAAACAATCTGAATTATTGACCTGTCGAGTTGGCAAGCAATGGCTGGGTTTGCAGGTGAAACAGGTACGCGAAGTGGTGACACCGCAACCGAGTACCGAAATGCCGCTGGCTCCGGATGCGGTGATGGGGCTGATTAATCTGCGCGGACGTGTGATTACACAACTGGATGTGCGCCAAGTGATCGGTTTAAAAGATCGCGAGTCGGACGATTATCGCGTGGCCATTGTCGAAACCATGTCCGGTGAAGATTTCGGACTGGTCATGGATGAGGTTGGTGAGGTGATTAATCTTGATCCAAATATGTATGAGAAAACACCCAAAACGCTGGATAGGATCTGGCAGGATGTCAGCGAAGGCGTGTTAAAACAGGAAGAGCGGGTGGTGGTACTGGTCAATGTGGAACGCTTCATCGCCATGACCATCCCGCAACTCGAAGATTTAGATGAAGGCCGGGTATTGCATTAAGTCAAAAGCATTTACCGCAAAGTCGCAAAGGACGCAAAGGAAAAGCATTAGACACAGATGTATGCAGATAAAACGATTACTATAGATGATTTTGGGGTTTCTTTGCGCTCTTTGCGCCTTTGCGGTGAAAAAGGTTTTGATTGTAGGTTTAAGGATTAGGAGATGAATATGAAAGCATTGATAGTGGATGACGCCAAGGTGGTTCGGGTGGCGCTGGGGCGGATTATGAAGCAGCTGGGTTATGAAGCCGTCAAGTGTGAGGACGGCCAGCAGGCGCTGGAGGCGATGGCGGAACATCCCGATGTCGATGTGGTGATGCT
>CAZDFL010000142.1:0-3846 GCA_964504835.1 uncultured Zetaproteobacteria bacterium | reverse complement strand
GCTTTTGATGGACTGCGCATATCCACCATCAAGCGCGGCAAAGAAGAAATCGATGTCACCATCCGCTACCCCGAACAGGCGCAGCGTAATATCGATACGTTGATGAAACTGGAAATCCCCAACAAGAGCGGCGGGCTGGTGCCATTATTCCGCATTGCCAAACTGGAGAACAAGGCCGGCACCAGCAGCATACGCCACAAAGGGGGGCGACGCGTGATCAATGTATCGGCTGAAGTGAATCAGACCGACATGAATTCCAAGCAAATCAATACGCTGGTCGGTCAACGCCAGAATGAATGGCTGGCTGATGATGCCGGCAGCGTACATGTGCATATGGGTGGTGAAGAAGAGAAAACGCAGGAATCGGTGCGTGGACTAATTTTCAGTTTTATCTTTGCCCTGCTCGGCATCTTTGCCATTCTGGCCGTGCAGTTTAATCGTATCGGTTACCCGATTCTGGTCATGCTGGCCATTCCGTTCGGCGTCATCGGTATCATTGTCGGATTTTTCCTGCACGGCGCGCCGATTTCATTTATGGCCATGATGGGTTTTGTGGCGCTAACCGGCGTCGTCGTCAATGCATCTCTGGTTATGGCTGTATTCATTCAACGTTTAATCAGCGAAGGCGTGCCATGGCGTGATGCCATCCTGCAAAGCGGCAAACGCCGTCTCAGAGCCGTATTACTGACCGCGATTACTACCGTCGTCGGCCTGTTACCGACCGCCTACGGCTGGGGCGGCTTCGACCCCTTTGTCGCCCCGATGGCGCTGGCATTATCCTGGGGTTTGATGTTCTCCACCGTCATCACCCTGTTCTCGGTTCCAGCCGCACTCGGCATAGCGCTGGACATCAAACACCTGATGCAGCGCCTGTTCGGCAAGCCAGTCACTCAGAATTAGGGATTCTCTGCACATGCTTATAGCGTGTTTATGGCCGCCATTGCAGAAATGATTCCAGCAGTGCTAATCCCGCGCGTTGTGATTTTTCGGGATGGAACTGAACCGCTACGATGTTGTCGCGCCCGATGGCGGCGGCAAAGGGGTAGTCGCCATAGGAACAGGCGCCAAGCAGGTGTTCAGGCTTTTCCGGCATACAACAGAAGGAATGCACATAATAGACTTGCTGGCCAGCCAGCGCTGCCAATACTGGATGCATCGTTTTTTCAGAGGACAGGGTTACATCATTCCAGCCCATATGCGGAATTTTGAAGCCGCGTTCGGGATGTTGTTCGGGAAACGGTTTGACTGCGCCGGGGATCAGCCCCAGTCCGGGATAGCGGCCAAATTCATACGATACATCCATCAATACCTGCATACCGAGACAAATGCCGAGAAACGGTGTGCCTGAAGCAAGCGTTTCTTTCAATGCAGCATCCATGCCGGTTTCTTTTAACGCGCCGACACAATCGCGGAATGCGCCGACGCCGGGTAAGACGATGCGGTCGTATTGTTTCAGTGCGTCGGCATCGCTGACCAGTTCAACATCAGCGCCGACTTTTTCCAAAGCCTTGGCCACCGAATGCAGGTTACCCATGCCGTAGTTGATCAGGCCGATCATGAGGAAGTCGTGAGGGGGGAGGTGGAAAAAGTAAGGGCTAAGGTGTGAGGTGTGAGGCGGAACCCCCTTACACGTGACTCCTGACTCCTGACTCCTGACACGTTCACAACGCTCCTTTGGTTGAGGGGATGCCGCTTTGGCGGGGGTCGGTCTCGGCGGCCATGCGCAGGGCGCGACCGAAAGCTTTGAATACGGTTTCAATGATGTGGTGGTTGTTGCCTCCGCGCAGTGCATCGATATGCAGGGTGATGTGGCCGTGATTGCTCACAGCCTGAAAAAATTCTTTGAACAGATCGATATCGAATCCACCCACTGTCTCTTTAGGGAAATCAATATGATATTCCAGACCGGGGCGACCGGAAAAATCCAGTACCACTCGGGACAACGCTTCATCCAGCGGAATATAGGCATGGCCATAGCGTACAATGCCCGACTTGTCGCCAATGGCTTCACGCAGGGCTTCGCCGAGGCAGATGCCGATATCTTCGACGGTGTGGTGATCATCAATCTCGCGGTCGCCGGTCGCATTCACTGTCAAATCAACTAAGCCGTGGCGGGCGATCTGTTCGAGCATATGATCGAGAAATGGAATGGATGAATTCAGATCAGCTTGACCAGTGCCATCCAGATCAAGGCTCAGCTTGACGGATGTTTCTTTGGTGCTGCGCTCAATATTAGCTTTGCGACTCATATCAGAATCTCCTCCAGTGCTTGTAGCACCGCATCATTTTCCGTTTTGGTGCCAATCGTGATGCGCAGGCAGTTGGCAAGCAAGCCGCGTGCGCTGTTCATATTCTTGATCAGAATGCCGCGCTGCTTTAATTGTTCAAACACAGTATCCGCATCGGACACGCGCAGCAGGATAAAATTGGTTTGCGACGGGAATGCGGTCACCGCATCCATGGCGGATAACGCTGCCATCACCCGTTCGCGTTCAGCCTTGATTTCAGCGGCCTGCTGCTCGAATACATCAAAATGATCCAGCAAAAATGAGGCGGAGGCCTGCGTCAGCGCATTGATATTATAAGGCATGCGCACCTTGTTCAGGTGGGCAATTTGTTCAGCTTTACCGATCAGATAACCGAGCCGCAAACCGGCCCATCCCAGTTTGGAAAAGGTGCGTAATACCATCACATTATCGGCAATAAGATGCGTATGGGTGCGTTCGGAAAATGGCCCGTAGGCTTCATCAATGACCAATAAACCATTAAAACCTTCAGCAATTTTTCGCACCGTATCTTCCGGCCACAGATTGCCAGTCGGATTATTTGGGCAGGCCAGAAAAGCGACTTCCGCTTTTTCACGCCCGCACACTTGCAAAAACTGATCGGCATCCAGATTAAAATCAGCGGATAGAGGCACAGAAGCCACCGGGCGTTTGAGCCAGTGCGAAATCAAATCGTACATCACAAAGGTCGGTGCAGGCACCACACATGTGCCGGGGCAGATCGTCATGAGAATCATCTGGATGATTTCATCGGAACCATTGCCCAATAAAATCTGATCGGCATGCACGCCCGCATGAGCCGCAATTTGTCCGCGCAGCTCTGCCATATCGGCATCCGGATAACGGTTGATCTCAACCGCTGTCAGCTTTGCACCCCATTGCTGGCGTAAGGCATCGGGCAGAGAAAACGGATTCTCCATCGCATCGAGTTTGATCATGCCGCTACTGTCCGGCACATGGTAAGCCGATAAGGCTTTGATATCGCTGCGAATCATGGTTGTTTCACATGGTGGTCTTTCAGTCGCAGTTCCAGCGTCAGGGCGTGAGCCTGCAAACCTTCGCGATGTGCCAGGTGGGCGGCGGCTGGGCCGATCTGCTCAACTGCGGCGCGGGTGGCGCGAATAAGGCTGCTGCGTTTCTGAAAATCGTAAACGCCGAGCGGACTGGAGAAACGCGCCGTGCGATTGGTCGGCAAGACGTGATTGGGCCCGGCAATATAGTCGCCCAGCGCTTCCGGCACGAAATGGCCGATGAAGATTGCGCCGGCATGTTTAATCGACGGTAATAAATCATCCGGATTTTCCAGCGCCAGTTCCAGATGTTCAGGGGCGATGATATTGACCACCTCAGCCGCTTCATCCCAATTCTGCACATGAATCAGAGCGCCATGCGTTTCAACCGATGCGCGTGCAATTTTGGCGCGCGGCAATACTGCCAAATGCGCCTCAATCGCTGCGGCGACCTGTGTCAATAAATGTTCATCGGTGGAAATCAGGATGCTTTGCGCTGCCTCGTCATGCTCGGCCTGCGACAGGAAATCCGCCGCAATCCAGGCCGGATT
>CAZDFL010000141.1:0-3893 GCA_964504835.1 uncultured Zetaproteobacteria bacterium | reverse complement strand
AAGGCCATCAATGACGGATTCGACCAGATCACGCATTACATGGTCCTCAATTCAGCATGCAAGGCACCTGCTGCCTTGATAGCCTGTAATACCGCAATTAAATCGCTTGGCGTAGCGCCAACAGCATTGAGGGCGCTGACCAGTTCAGATAACGACACCTGTTTTGGTAACACCACCAGCTTGGCCTCGTCTTCCTGTACATCAATACTGCTTCGATCCACGGTGGTTGTTTGACCAGCGCCGAATGCATTGGGTTGGGAAACTTCAGGGTTCTCGCTTACGCTGACCGTGATATTACCATGTGCAACGGCAACGGTATCAATGCGTACTTCCTGCCCCATAACGATGGTACCGGTGCGCTCATCAACAATCACAACCGCCGGGTGATCAATCACCACATTGATTTGCTCGATTTTTCCAATCAATGCGATGGCATTGCTTTCCGGGTTCCAGACTTTCACGGTGCCGGCATCGATAGCCTGCGCCATGCCTTTACCGAGTTTGGCATTGATGGCGTCTTGCATATTACCGGCTGTGGTGAAATCGGGATTACGCAAGGTCAGGGTAATATGATCCTGATCAGTACTCAGGCCACGCGGCGCAGCTCTTTCCACTCTGGCGCCATTGGGAATACGACCGGCAGTAGGGTGGCCCTTGGTTGTGCTTGCGCCTTTTCCGCTTATGGCAAACCCGCCGATGGAGATGCCGCCTTGAGCCACAGCATAGGGGCGACCGTCGCCAGCTACCAAAGGCGTCACCAGCAGGGTGCCGCCTCTCAGGCTTTTGGCATCGCCAATACTGGAAACGGTAACATCGAGCTGGGAACCGGGTCGTGCAAAGGCAGGTAGATCAGATGTGACGATCACAGCAGCAATATTTTTCGGCTTCATTTTATTGATGTCCGCCCGAACATTAACGCCAAGTCGCTCCAGCATGGCGGTGATGCTATTAATGGTGAAGGGTGAAGATGTGGCGGAATCGCCGGTGCCATTGAGTCCGACAACAAGGCCGTAACCAACCAGGGCATTGCCACGTACGCCTTCGATATTGGTCAGATCCTTGATGCGTTCAGCCTGCGCCTGTATGAGTGGAAAGCATACAAACAGAGTCAAGATCAGAAGCAGGCTGAGACGGGAAAACAGGGGGGTTAAAGTGGCCATATCTGATCCAGTGTTTGCGACAACCACCCTTCATGCGCCACCGTAGCCAGCGCGCCGGTGCCGCCGTAGCTGATGCGAGCCTGAGCGACTTTGGACGAGGGGATGGTATTATTTGGCGTGATATCAATGGGGCGAATGATGCCGGCAAAGGTGATTTCCTGCGGTTCATGATTGATTATAAGCAGCCGCTTGCCGTTAATGCGCATATTGCCGTTGGGATACACATGCATGACCACCGAAGTAACGCTGGCGGTCAGGGTGTCCGCGTTGTTGGTGGAGCCGGAACCGTCAAAGGTTTTTGAGTTGGTCATGCTAATATCGCCGGACGGGTTAACGTCCTTGTTGGCCAGCGTCGCACCGTACTTGAGGTTGGCTGACAAGCCTGCTTTGCGGTCGGATGATTTGCTCTGTTTGCTGCCGAGCGAGCGGGTAGCCTTGGCATTTTCCGATACCAGCACCGTGACCAGATCACCAACCCTGGCCGCCTTGGGGTCGGACAGTAGCCCTGCGCCGCCATTGGCCCATAACGAGCCGCTACGGGAAGTATCCGGAATCGGTGTGTTCAGAGCCTGTTCCACTTCCTGCTTCTGTTTATCACTGGCTTCTTGATCTACTCTGGGCATGCAGCCGGTTATAACGACGCTGGCGCCAAGTAATAGACAGGCAAGGGTTCTGATGTTCATCCTGCACCCCCACGCATAATGATGCGCACCGTGCCGGAGTTTTCGGCGATAGCCTGCACTATTTCATGGCTGCGCAGGTTTTTAACAAGAATCCGGTCACCACGACTTGCTGTGCGCAGTGCTTTGCCCTCGGTGCGTACATGTAAATGACCCAGGTCGAGTATGATTTGCACCAGGTCACCGCGTTTAATCAGGGGCGGGCGTTTGACAAAATTACTCAGTACCACATCACCCTTGTCCATGCGTCGATTCAGGCGCATGCCAACCAGTTCATTGGCATTTTCGATCCACTGGCCGCTATGGCCGGCAATATCGCTACGTGTTTTCTTTAACATATTCAGTGTGAGCAAGCTTCGTGCCGAAACAGCCCGATTCAAAACAATCGCTGTGGCCCACCAGCGTACGCGTACAGGTATATACCAGCGTTTACCACCCTGTTCAGCGATCAGCGAGAAGCGCCTTGGGTGAGCATGCAGTGAAATCGGCAGGGACCAGCGCACTGCGCCAGTGGCTGTCGGCCAGCGCTCCACCCGAATCAATTCAGCCGATGCACCACGCACCACCACGCCATGCTTGAAAAACGATGTGAGTGAGCGCTGCAAGGCTGTATCCGGCTCTGCCGATGCATAAGCAGGCAAACTCAGGGCAGGTAGCAGCGCCAGCAGACACAGCACCAGCAGGCGTTCAGTCCATCGTTTCGAGCATGGGTGGCGAAGCATGATTATCTCCTGACGTTATTGGCGGTCTGCAGCATTTCATCGGCTGCTTGAATCGCCTTGGAATTCATTTCATAGGCCCGCTGGCCGGCAATCAGATTGACCATCTCTTCGACCATGCTGACATTGGACATTTCCAGCATGCCCTGGCCGATGGAGCCCAGCCCGTTTTCAGATGGGTTACCAATCACGGCCTCACCCGATGCATTGCTGATCTGAAATAGATTGGAGCCCAGATGTGTGAGACCGGCCGGGTTGATGAAGTCGGCAATCTGGATTTGCCCGATTACGGTTTGGGTGGCGCTTGGCTGCACCACAGAAACCGTACCATCCTGAGAAATATGGATAGTTTGTGCATCGGTGGGGATGGTGATGCCAGGCAGAACAGGGTCGCCATTCTGGGTGACAACCTGTCCCTGTGAATCAATACTGAATTTACCGTCACGTGTGTAGGCACTGTCGCCATTGGGTAGTTGTATCTGGAAGAAACCGCGTCCCTGAATGGTCAGATCCAGCGGATTATCCGTCTGCTGGAAGCTGCCTTCTGAAAATATACTATCCACGCTGGCAGCTTTCACACCCAGACCAATCTGGATACCGGTTGGCACCCGCGTACCGGCTGAACTGGCCTCCGAACCTGGTGATTTGACCTGTTGGTACATCAGATCCTGAAAGTTGGCCCGGCCTCGTTTGAATCCGGTCGTATTGACGTTGGAAATATTGTTGGATATAACATCCACATTGAGACTTTGCGCTGCCATGCCGGTGGAAGCAGTCCATAGTGCTCGCATCATAATCTAACTCCCTTATCCCTGAACCATGCCGACCCTGTCGTTAAGCAGGCCGGCCTGTTGGTTATACTGTTCTACAATTTTCATCATCGACTGGTATGCGCGCATGGTATCGATCATCTGAGCCATGGCCTTGATCGAGTTTACATTGGAATCTTCCAGCGACCCCTGTAATACGGATGCCGTGTTATCGGCGTTGGAAATATTATTGGCCGGGGTCGTAATCAATACGCCTGCCAGTTTGGTGATCTGGCGTTCATTTTTAAGCATGGACAGTCCGAGATCGGCAACCGGTTTCTCGTTGACATAGATCGTACCGTTTTCGGTGGCAGTGATTTCACCGATAGGTAACCTGATCGGTGAACCGCCCTGATCCAGTACCGGCAGGTTGCCCTGAGTCATCAGGTTGCCTTCTGCATCAATCTTGAAATTGCCGGCGCGAGTCAGAGCTTCCTGACCATTGGTCATTTTGACACGAAAATAGGCATCACCACGGATAGCGAAATCCAGGTCACTGCCGGTATGATGGATGCTGCCTGCCTG
>CAZDFL010000140.1:0-3946 GCA_964504835.1 uncultured Zetaproteobacteria bacterium | reverse complement strand
CTGAATTGAGGACCATGTAATGCGTGATCTGGTCGAATCCGTCATTGATGGCCTTTTGCAACAGGAAAAGATGCAGCAGCATGCTGCCAATCAAAAGAAGCATCGCGCCATCATCAAATCCCGTCCGGCGCATACACAAGCCATCAACCAAACCCGTTTGCATGCCACCGGCCCGCAAGTTTCAGCGTCACATAAAGAAAGAGACCCGGCATTGTGGAAAGTCAGCACACAATTTGAAGCGATCTTTGTACAGCAGATGATGTCGGAAATGCGCAAAACCGTGCATAAATCGGATTTCATACCGAGCGGATTTGCCGAAGATGTGCACGGCTCGATGATGGATGAAGCCATCGCCCAGGCCAGTGTCAGGCACCACAGTTTCGGCATTGCCGAAAATATTTACCGTCAACTGGAAGCCGGTCAGAAGGCTGCCATGCGCCCCGGCGCAAAACAGCCCGAGTCGATTCAAGAAATTTCGGCTTCTGCCGATAAATTACAAATAAAGCACGATATCATGCTGGAGGCAAACAGACATGCGAATTAACAATTCAGGTGGGCTGGCTGGCATCCAGAAATCCGGCACCACATCAAAAGGCAAGGGGAAAGCTGCCAGCGCTGGCAGAGGCGGCGATTCCGTTAAAGTCAGCGATGCAGCTTCGCTACGCGAGAAGGCGCTGGTTATGCTCGGCGATATGTCTGCGGTTCGCATGGATCGTATTGAGGAAATTCGCGACGCCTTGGAAAACGGCAGTTTCAAATCAGACAGCCATAAAGTCGCCAGCCAGATTGTCAGCAATGCTCTGGCGGAGCACCCATGGTCTTAAATCATCTATCCGATGCGATCATACCGCAATTGCGCAGCTTGCTGGAGCAGATGGATACATGCGCACAGGAGCTTGAAGCAATCACGCAACAGGAATACGAGGCCATTCGCATCCTTGATGCTGAACAGATAATGCAGTCGGGCAAACAGCGTTTGATCACGCATGAGTATCTCGTACAACTGGAGCAGCAAAGCCGCCAATTACTGAGCCAGCATCAGGTGCCCGAGCAGCTACCGCTGTCATCCGTGATTGATATGTATTTCGACGACCAGTCAACAGAGCTTCAGGCGCTGCGCAAAAATCTTTACGAACGGATATTGAAAGTCGATCAAAAAACACAGGAAAATCGCATGCGCCTGCACGCAGCCTATTCGGTTTCCACTTCGATTTTACAAAGTCTGGGGCTGTCGCAACAGCAGCAAACGTATAACAGGGGAACAGCCGGATGATTCTCGGAAGTCTGTCCGTCGCTGCCACCAGCCTGAAAGCGCAGCAAAAGGCGATGGATGTCGTTTCTCATAATATCGCCAACGTGAACACCAAAGGTTATTCCAGACAGGTGGCGAATATCGCATCACTAACTTCGGAAAAAATTGGTGGGCTGAGTCTCGGGCGTGGCGTCGAAGTGAATAGTGTTCGCCGCATCGTTGATACGATCATTAATAAAGCAGAAATAACCAATGGATCCAAACTGGCTTTTTGGAACGCCCAGCAAAGCGGGCTGAATGCGGTCGAAAATGTATTTGGTAGTCTGCAAAGTACCGGACTGGCCTCGGCGCTGGACAAATTTTTCCTGTCCTGGAAACAACTGGCCAACAACCCGCAGGATACTGGCATTAAATCCAATGTGCGGGCAAAAAGTTCCTCGCTGGTCAACAGCCTGTCCAATATGCGCAGCCAACTGAGCACAGTGCAAGCCAACACCAATAGCAATATTGATCAGGCTATCATCAGAGCCAACCAGGTTCTTGATAAAATCGCATCACTTTCTGTTCAGATTAACCGCCAGGAAGTTGGTGGCAAGGGCATAACCGGGCAGGCCAATGACCTGCGCGATCAGCGTGATCAGGCATTGCGCGATCTGAGCAAAATCATCCCCGTTCAGCAGGTCTCCACGCTTGACGGTTCATTTATGATTCAGACGATTAATGGCGATCTGCTGGCGCAAGATAATATAGCCCGCCATCTGGCGCGTGGTTCAGCCATTACCGGTTCATTTGCTGATATTGTGATTGCCGGTACAGGATCACCGATCACCAGCCTGGCACAAGGTGGTGAAATCGGCGGCATGATTGAGCTGCGTGACAACAAGCTGGGAAATTATATCAACCAGATCGACAGTCTTGCCGCCAACCTGATTTTTTCCGTCAACCAACTACATGCCAATGGCGCACCTGCCTCGCACCTGAGCAGTATCAGCGCCGAACAAGGTAGCAATGCCACGCTGGCAATCGACAACGCAAATCAGACAGCGCCCTTCGCAGCGCAAATAAAAACAGGCAGTTTCAACGTGCATGTGTATGATAATACAGGCGCTGCCACGCCCGCCGGTGGCACCAGCATCACCATCACCGCCGGCACATCAACCATGACCACTATCGCAGCCAGCATCAATGCCATAGCCGGCGTCACAGCCGCTGTTGATAGCAATGGGAAATTAAGCATTACAGCTGCCGCAGGCCAAACATTCACGCTCTCAGATGATACCAGCAACATGCTGGCCGCCTATGAAATCAACACCTTCTTTCAAGGCAACAATGCCAACTCAATAGCACTCTCCAACAGAGTGCAGAATGATGCCAATGCCATCAATACAGGAAAAGTTACGCCTGCCTCATCCTACATCGCAGTCGCTGATAACAGCATCGCCCTCAGCATTACTGCTTTACAGAATACGTTGATCAGCGTCGATGGCTCGACAGCAGCCAGCCTGCATGATCGCACCACCAGCCTGTCCACCCGGTTTGGCACCGATAGCGGCATAGCCAAACAACAACAGGACTTCCGTACTGTCGAAGCCGAATCGCTGCAAAATCAGAGACAGGTCATTTCAGGTGTGAATATCGATGAGGAATTGATTTCCATGATTACATTTCAGCGAGCCTATCAGGCGTCTGCCAAAGTCATCACGACCAGCAACCAGATGCTCGACTCGCTACTGGGGCTGATCCGATGAGAATTTCTACCAACATGCTGTACAACAACCTGCTCTCCGGCGTTCGTAACCAGCAGACTATCCTGAATGACGGCAATGCCAAGATTGCCTCTGGCACGCGTTTTCAAACGCCTGCCCAATCAGGGCTGGATTACAAGGTATCTCTTGATATTCGTCATTCTCAGGTGGACGTGCAAAGCAGTATTGAGGCCGGCAAATTGGTCGAAACACGTTTGGGCGCGAGTCAAACCATGCTCAATGATATGAGCAATATTCTCAAGCGCGCCAGTGTCATCGCCGTGCAGCAGGCATCGGGACAGCTCAGCAATGCCGAACGCCAGTCCGCGCTACAGGAAATCATTCATCTGAGTGATCAATTCCGCGCCAACGGTAATCAACAATGGCAAGGCCAATCGCTGTTTGCCGGAACTGCTGTGAATAATCAGGCATTCGCCGCAGACGGAACCTATACAGGCGATAGCTCTGACCGCATCGTATCTATCAGCAATAACCAGCAGGTCAGCAGCAACGTCCGGGGCGATGCTCCGGCTTTTAGTGCTGCATTTTCAGCTTTTCAGGCATTCAAGACAGCCCTGAGCAATAATGATCAGGCTGGCATCCAGAATGCTCTCGGCAGTTTGAATCTGGCGTCAGATGGCATGATCAATTTAACCAGCGATGTCGGCAGCAGGCTAAAGGCAGTGCAGATTTCGAGAACATCCTTTGAAGATATGAAAGTCAACCTGGATCTCCAGCTCAACGCGCATGAGGGCGTAGATATCCCGGCGGTAGTAGCTCAGATGCAACAATCCAGCATCGCCCTGCAAGCAGCCTACAGCCAGATTTCCCAGATGAAATCGCTCAGCCTGACCAACTTCCTCAGGTAACGAGCCATGCTGGTGCTGCGTAGAAAAATTGGTCAGGTCATATGCATCAATGATGATATCCGTATCATTATTCAGGATGT
>CAZDFL010000139.1:0-4010 GCA_964504835.1 uncultured Zetaproteobacteria bacterium | reverse complement strand
ATCTCGAACTGAAACTGATGGCCGATGTCGGTCTGGTCGGCTTGCCCAATGCCGGAAAATCTACCTTGCTGGCTCGCATTTCCAATGCCCGCCCCAAAATCGCCGATTATCCGTTTACGACATTAAAACCCAAACTAGGGCAGGTGTTCATGGATGACGGCGACGGTTTTGTGGTGGCCGATATTCCCGGCCTGATTGAGGGCGCGCATGAAGGGCGCGGACTGGGTGATCGTTTCCTGCGTCATATTGAGCGTACTGCGGTGCTGTTGCATCTGGTCGATGCCTGTTGTGAGGATGGTAAACCGGTGGCCGAGCAGATTGCAGAAATTGAAACGGAGTTAAAGGGTTATGGCGAAACACTATGGACAAAACCCAGATTTCTGGTGCTTAACAAGGCCGATGCGCTGCTCGATGACGAGAAAGAGGCGGCGCTGGCCGCTGCCAAACAGACAGGGTTAACCACATTCATGATTTCTGCGGTTAGTGGTGAAGGTGTCCAGATGCTACTGCATAAAATTTATGACCGGGTGCTGGATATGCGTCAGCAGGCTATGATCCAGACGACCCAACAGAGAGCGGAAGGTAATATTGGCGACACAGATGATTCACGCCCGCTCTGACCTTGCCCAAGTCCGCCGCGTGGTGGTGAAAATCGGCAGCTCCTTGCTGGCCGATGCCGAGTCCGGCATTCGTCAGGATGTGGTCGACCACCTGGTCGATGAACTGGCTGCTCTGATTGCGACAGGAAAACAGGTGGTGGTAGTCACATCAGGTTCGGTGGCGCTGGGTCGCGTGCGCATGGGTTGGGTGGAGCGCACGCTCTCTGTGCATGAAAAACAGGCTGCGGCAGCCATTGGCCAGCCCAAACTGATACGGGCTTACGGGCAGGCATTTGCCCGGCATGGCTTGAGCGTGGCACAAATGCTGCTGACCAAGGATGACCTCAGGCATCGGCGCCGTTATCTCAATACCAGCAATACCAGCGAAACGCTATTTTCCGCAGGCGTTATTCCTATCGTGAATGAAAACGACACGGTGGTAGTGGCCGAAATCAAGTTTGGCGACAACGATAGCCTCGGGGCTCTGGTCGGTCTGGTGGTCGATGCCGATCTGGTGGTGATGCTGACGGATGTATCCGGCCTGTATGACAGCAATCCGGCCAAAAATACTGATGCCAAACGTATCGATATTGTAGCGCAGCTGAGTGAAGAACATATCGCCATGGCAGGCGATGCGGGCTCATCATTTGGCACTGGCGGCATGGCCAGTAAATTAACAGCGGCGCGCGTTGCTACCCGTGGCGGCGTAGCGGCAGCGATTATCAGCGGCAAGGAAAAGGGCACGCTTAGCCGTTTATTGGCTGGTGAGGATGAGGGTACGCTGTTTCTGTGTGGCGAGGACAGGCAAAGCAAACGCCAGCACTGGATTACCGAAGTATTGCAGGCGGCAGGTGAGATTCATGTCGATGCAGGCGCTGCCAGAGCTTTATTGGAACAAGGCAGCAGCCTGCTACCGGTTGGCGTGACGGCGGTGAACGGGGTGTTCGACAAGGGCGACTGCGTCGAAATCATTGGACGCGAAGGGGTCATTGCCAAGGGCTTGTGCAATTATACGGCGGAAGAGATGCGTCAGATTATGGGTCATGCCAGCAGTGAAATCGAAGCCATTCTGGGCTTTCATGATTTTTCCTCGGTGATTCACCGTGACAACCTCGTATTGGTGACGCCTCGAATAGATAAAGTTTAATAAGGACACAGGTGCAAACATGGCAACAGATGCAGTAACAACGATGACAACGCTGGGCAAGCAGGCAAAAGAGGCGGCCAAAGCCATGCGCATGGCTGATACCAGTGCCAAAAACCGGGCTTTGCAACTGGCGGCAGCAGTGATTCGCCGTGAAATGACAGAGATTCTGGCCGCCAATGCGATGGATATGCAGGCTGCTGAAGCCAGTGGTCTGGATGCCGCGCTGAAGGATCGCTTGTTGCTCAATGGCGACCGCGTCGATGCCATGGCCGAGGGGCTGGAACAGGTTGCCGCCCTGCCCGACCCTGTGGGCGCAATTGATCATCTGAGTTATCGCCCTTCCGGCATTCAGGTGGGTCATATGCGTGTGCCGCTCGGCGTGATCGGTATCATTTATGAATCGCGCCCCAATGTGACAGCAGATGCGGCGGCGCTGTGTTTGAAATCCGGCAATGCGGCGATTCTGCGCGGCGGCTCTGAAGCCATTCACTCCAACCGCGCCATTGCTGCCTGTTTACGGCGGGCGCTGGTGGATTCCGGCCTGTGCCAGAATGCTGTGCAACTGATTGATTCCACCGATCGGGCGCTGGTCGGTGCGTTGATTACGGCGGATCAATATGTCGATGTGATTATTCCGCGTGGCGGCAAATCGCTGATTGCGCGCGTATCCGCTGAAGCACGCGTGCCGGTGATTAAACATTTGGATGGCATCTGCCATGTCTATATTGATGCCGCCGCCGATGCCGATATGGCTTTGAATATCGCTGTCAATGCCAAAACCCACCGCTACGGTGTCTGCAATGCCATGGAAACGCTGTTGATTCATCAGGATGCAGCCTCAGTCGTGAGACCAATTGTACAGGCCATGCTGGACAAGGGTGTGGAGGTGCGTGGTTGCGCACGGATTATGGCAAGCGCTGACGGGTTGGCAGTGAAACAGGCGACGGATGAAGATTGGGCAACAGAATATCTGTCTCCGGTGCTGTCGATTCGCATGGTTGATAGCTTTGAACAGGCGGTAGATCACATTGCCGAATTCAGTTCGGCGCACACCGAAACGATTGTGACGGCGGATTATGAGGCCGGACAGCGTTTCCTGCGCGAGGTCGATTCCTCTTCAGTGATGTGGAATGCCAGCACCCGCTTTGCCGATGGCTTTGAATATGGTTTAGGCGCTGAAATCGGCATTTCTACCGACCGGCTGCATGTGCGCGGCCCGGTTGGCCTGGAAGGCCTGACCTCGCAAAAATGGATTGTACTCGGCAACGGTCAGATCCGGGCTTAATGCGAAAGCGCACATTGTTATGAATGCTCAACAGGTCGGTTTGTTCGGCGGCTCATTTGATCCGCCGCACCTGGGTCATGTGGCTTTGGTTGAAGCGGGACTGGCCATGGGACTGGATCAGGTTTATGTCATTCCGGCTTTGCCGGTGCATCGTGAACTATCGGGTCTGGCTTCAGCCCGGATGCGCTTTGACTGGCTGGTGGCGATGTTTGCAGATTATCCGGACGTACAGGTGGTGGATTGGGAAATCAGTCGCAATCAGATAACGCCGGCGATTGATACATTACGCCGCTTTCATGGCGATTATCCGCTGACGATACCATGGCTG
This sequence comes from uncultured Zetaproteobacteria bacterium, assembly GCA_964504835.1. Taxonomy (GTDB): domain Bacteria; phylum Pseudomonadota; class Zetaproteobacteria; order Mariprofundales; family Mariprofundaceae; genus Mariprofundus. Next base: position 651 of record CAZDFL010000139.1, on the reverse strand, counting down.
ATGATGGGCGCGGATGCATGGGCCGGATTACCGGCATGGCGCGACTATCCGGCTCATCGTGAGTTGTGTAATGTGGCAGTATTTGCTCGCCGTGGCATGGCCGTTGAAACAGTATGCGGGCATGAGGCATGGCAGCAGATAGCGTTGGATAAGGTGCCGAATTGCCAGATGCCGGGTCACTGGGTGCATATTCAGGCGCTACTGCCTGACATCGCAGCGACCGATTTACGCACTGATGCCGGGCAGGGCAAGGCATTGACCGGTAAAGTGGCTGAAATAGTACGCAGGAAAATAGAACAGGCTTATGGAAAAGCCACGGAGAAGATGTGACACAGCAAATAGAGAAAACACAAACATTTGAGCAGATGACCGATGCAATCATCGAGGCTCTGGACGACAAAAAAGCGGTCGATGTGCTGGTCATTGATGTACGCGGACGCTGTGATTTCGCGGATCGTTTTATTCTGGCCAGCGGACGCAGTAACCGGCAGCTCAAGGCATTGGCGAAATCGGTAGGCGAAGTGGCGCACGAGTTTGATTTGCCCGCCAAAGTGGAAGGTATGGAAGCAGCAGAATGGCTGCTGGTTGATCTGGGTGATGTGATTGTCCACCTGTTTTTGCCGGAGGCGCGCGAAAGCTTTCAACTCGAAC
>CAZDFL010000138.1:0-4016 GCA_964504835.1 uncultured Zetaproteobacteria bacterium | reverse complement strand
GCAAAACGATTGGTCGCATCCTGTTCGTTGTATCCGGAGGATAAAATAACTTTCACATCCGGCTCAATGGTTCTGATTTCACGAAACACTTCCGCGCCATTCAAACGCGGCATGGTCATATCCAGCAACACAGCTCGAATATCAGCTTGATGCTGGCGAAACATCCGCACACCTTCCTCGCCATCTTTAGCTGTAAGAATCGAAAAACCAACATCTTCGAGTATCACCGAGGCTATTTCCCGAATCGTTTCTTCATCATCAACAATCAGAATAGTGCCATGACCCTGCGGTCTCACAGAGGCTTGAGGTAGTTCTTTTTGCTCCACCGCAATGCCGTCAGAGCAAGGAAAAAGTATCTTAAACGTCGTGCCTTTGCCCTTCTCCGAATACACCTTAATCGCGCCCTTATGACCGCGCACAATGCCGAGAATCGCACTCATACCCAGACCACGACCGGTAAACTTGGTCGTAAAAAACGGATCAAACATATGTTTCTGGGTTTCCTCATCCATACCACAGCCGGTATCCGATATTTCAACTACCACAAAACGCCCGGCACTCAGGTTTTCATCCATATACATGGTTTGAATATAAGCATCATCAATCGCCACCACTCCGGTATGAATGGTGATGATGCCACTCTTCCCTTCAATCGCTTCGGATGCATTGATGACCAGATTCATCACCACTTGCTGCATCTGGGCAACATCGGCTTCAATGGGCAAGAGTTGCTCCGAGAGATCCATACGCATGACAACATTTTTCTGAATGGACACATCCAGTAAATTGACCATTTCCTCGATCATGTCCGTCAGGTTAAGGCTCTCAACAATAAACTTACCCTTACCGGAATAGGCCAACATCTGTTTGCATAAGGCCGCTGCCCGTTCGCTCGACTTCTCGATATTTTTCAGCATCTCGGTAGCCGGTGACTTCTTATCGATGCGACCTCGCGCCAGCGCGGCATTGCCCAGTATCGCAGTGAGCAGATTATTAAAGTCATGTGCAATACCACCGGCCAACACCCCGAGTGATTCAAGCCGCTGTGTATGCTCCAGTTTTTCACGTTTAATTTTTTCTTCCCCAATATCACGAACACTGCCCAGAAAGAGCACTTGACCCCCCACATGCATTTCATTGAGCTTTAAAGCCAGCGGGAATACTTCACCTGATTTCCGCAACCCTTCCAGCTCAGTTGATAAATGAATCGGCTCGCTATCCGGCCTGTTTAAATAGCGTTTCAAACCTTGCATATAGCTATCGCGGTACGATTCCGGCATCAGCATCGTCATCGGTTGATCAAGCAGTTCCTGCTCCTCATAAGCAAACACATGACAAAGAGCAGGATTCACACTGTCAATCAGCCCATCTTGCGTCATGGTGATAATGCCATCGGCCGAAAATTTCACGATAGCTTGAATATGCTCGGTTTGATCCACTACCCGCTGATCCAGAGTGCGATTACTTTCAGCCAATTTCTCAACCATGCATTTCAACTCGGTTTCAGATGTTTGAATCCGGCTCAGCATGGCAGCAAAGGCTCTGGCCAATGTCCCTGTTTCATTGTGAATATTCATCAATGCATCCACGTCGATGTCTGCCCTGCCCGATCCGAAATCAATACTGGCCTCTGTGAGTTTACGCAAAGGCTGCGTGATACGTCGCATAAAAAAGAACAGCAGCACATAAACCAACAATAAACCAAGTGCCGCATAACCAATCAAACCGGACTGTACTTTTTTCCAATGACCAAACGCCTCGTCTGTATCCACCTTGACCACCAAGCCCCATTTCAAAGCCGGAATATATTGCCAGACAGCAATCACCTCTTTACCACGCCAATCGATAAACGTAGCCGAACCGGATTCACCTTGAGCGCTCATGCGAATGGCCAAGGCATTTTTATCATCGAGTGCAATAGTGCGTTTAAATGCAGCATCAGGATCATGGCGTAATGGTGCTGTAATAAGAATATGGTCATCGACTTTTTGACTGGCTACAATTTCACCTGTATTGCCAAGCCCAGCAAGATTATTGACCGTTTCATACAGCTTATCGACATCAAACTGCATGGCAACCACACCAAGAACAATACCATCCTTGATAATGGGGGTGGCAATAAATCCCGCAGCTTCCTTGGATGGTTCGTAATATGCCATGGAGCTATTACTTGTTTGCAATTCCTCTATCGATTGTCTGAACACCTGAGCCAGACCTGTATTTCGGTATGCTCCGGTTTGCAAATTTGTAGCAAAATCACTTTCATGCTCAATGGTGAAAACGATATCCCCTTCAACATCAATCAAAAACAAGTCGTAATAGTTCCAAAGTGAATAATAGCGTTCAAAGGTCTTGCCATACATCTGGCTAACTTGCTGATAGGCGGGTGAATTGATGCCATCACGATGAAAGGTTTCAAACAAATCCAGCATAGCTTGCTGAGTAACCGGCATAATCGCCAATGCCTCGGCACGTCGAATATGATCATCAACATACAAATCAATAGCACTGACTTTCTCTTCCGCCAAACTCTCTAAAGCATGCAAATATGATTTTTCTGTTACCTGATTAAAATTATTTAAAACATAAGCACCAATAATAAAGAAAAACGGCAACATGATAATCGTGATAAGTAACATGAACTCACCAAATAACGAGCGCCTGAGCTGCGGCAAGACGTTCATCGATGCATTCATGGTTTGTTTCCGAAGCTTTTGTCGCTAGAAACAGGTTTCGCCCATTGATTGCCCCAAGCCTTATACAGCCGATCAAGTTCGGCAGCAGCTTCTTTTTTGGATATAAATGGAGGAAACGGCTCCGGTCGTACCGGCTCTGCTGATGTCCATAAAACATCAAACTGACCATCGGAACGTATTTTCCCTACGCGTACTGTTTTCCAGACATGATGGGTATGGTGATCCACTGAAATAATACCTTCCGGAGCCACAAGGCTTTGATGTACAACGGTTGTACGAACAACCCCGACATCATCCGTTTGTGCTGCACGAACCGCTTTTGCCCATAAATTCACACCGATCCATGCCGCTTCCATCGGATCACTGAGCGGAGTTCCTGAACCAAAACGTGTTTGATAAGCCTGAATGAAATCGCGATTGATCGTATTATCAATGCTCTGAAAATAATTCCAGACAGCATAATGACCTGCCACATCAGCAGCGTCATGCATCTGAGCCAGTTCCGCTTCACCAACACTGAACGAGACCACGGGTATTTCGTTGGCTGTAATGCCCGCCTCTTTCAGGGCATGGAAAAAAGCAATATTGGAATCACCATTGATGCTGTTCATGACAACATTCGGTTTCAAACGCTGAATTTCCCGAATCATGCCATCGACATTATTCTCACCCAAAGGGATATAACTCTCGCCAACAACAGTACCACCTATTGCCTTCACCATTTTGCCGATCAACCAACTGCCCACACGCGGAAACACATAATCGGAACCCACCAGATAAATACGCGGGCCAAACTCCTTGATCGCCCAAGCCACCGCAGGAATAATCTGTTGATTGGGAGCGGCTCCAGTATAGATAATATTTGGAGATTGCTCCAAACCTTCATATTGCACCGGATAAAACAGCAAATGATTGTACTTCTCAAATACGGGTTTTACCGTTTTACGGCTTGCCGATGTCCAGCAACCAAACACCACGCTGACTTTTTCTTCCGCAATCAAGCGCTCCGCTTCATAGGCAAACGTCGGCCAATCGGATTTACCATCCACCACCACCGCTTCCAGTTTACGGCCAAGCAGTCCACCTTTGGCATTAATCTGTTCAATAGCCAGCAGTGTCGCCTGCATCACCGGCTTTTCACTGATCGCCATCGTGCCGGTTAACGAATGCAGAATTCCCACCTTAATGGGAGACAATTCCTCTTCCGGCCACAAGGCCACAAAAGCCACCAGCAAAGCAAGCACAACAGGCACCAATAATATCAATCGTTGCAATAGACTCCCCTCCTTTTTTTTTGCCCCTAAACCCCTAAACCCCTAA
>CAZDFL010000137.1:0-4155 GCA_964504835.1 uncultured Zetaproteobacteria bacterium | reverse complement strand
AACGCGGCATTTGTCAGAAGCCACAGAAGCCATCAAACACCTCAAACAACAGGAGCAGCGCCGCCCCCGCCCGGCACACGCCAAACAGGTTCGCACAGAACAGGCTCCCGTAAAACAGACTCCGGTGATGCCACCGGCACCTCCTGCACAAAATAGCACGCAGGCCACCATGATTCTGCGCATGAAGCGTGAAGGAGAATCGCCACAAACCATAGCCGAACGCCTTGATATGCCACTGGCTCAGGTCAAATTACTACTCAAACTGCATGCCGCTTCCAGTTCAGTGAGTTAACAACGCAGCCAAAAAACAGCGTTGCCAAAGCTGCGACAGTGCGGGCAAAGCTTGCGGCTGGACAAAGTCCGACATATTGGCAACACCGGCCTGCAAGCCGCAAGGGTTGATGGCAGCAAACCAGCGAGCATCTACATCTACATTTAACGCCATGCCATGAAAAGCGACGCCTTTGCTGACTCGCACCCCCAAAGCCGCGATTTTACCCCGCTCAGTCCATACACCGGGAAAACCACATTTACGTTTTGAGTGTACGCCGGATTCGCGTAATACATCTATACAGGACTGCTCCAGAAAATGTACATATTGTTTCACGCCGATACCACGTTGACGCAAATGGACCACCGGATAGAGCATGAGTTGGCCGGGTCCATGAAACGTCATCTCCCCGCCCCGATCAGAATGAACTACCGGAGCCGGAAGCTTGGCATTCAGGCGATTATCCACGCCCCGTTTGCCTGTGGTATAGACAGCTTCATGCTCACAGCTAAAAATAATTTCAGCACAATGCCCATCACTGACTGCCTGGGCGCGTTGTTGTAATTGCTGCCAGACAGGTTCATAGCCCTTACGACCCAACCATTGAAATTCCATCGAATTATACTTGCGGATTATCTGCCGGATAAAGCCCTTCTATCCGTACGGCATTGGCCTCGCAAATCTTGCGTCGTTTTAATTTCAGGGTGGGTGTCAAAAATCCGTCATCTTGCGTCCATTCGCTATCAAGCAGAGCAAATCGTTTGACTTGCATATAACTGGACAGGTCATGTTCATCATCATGCATACGCTCAAGTAACCATGATAAGACTGCCTGATTATCACGCCAGTCTTGCGGCATCGCAGTTCGTTTCTCCTGCCGCCAAACATTTGCCATAGCTGTTTCATCGGGCACCAGCAGTGCTGTGACGAAAGGACGATTATCGGCAATAACCATTGTTTGTAAAAAGCAGGGATCCTGATTCAAATGCTGCTCGATAACTGCTGGCGGTACATTCTCACCATTGGAAAGCACCATGATTTCCTTTTTTCGATCCACAATCTTCACGTAGCCGTCAGCATCGATTTCGACAATATCACCGGTATGTAGCCAGCCATCAGCATCAATGGCTTCGGCTGTGGCTTCCGGTTTTTGCCAGTAGCCCTGCATCAGCATCGGCCCCTTCACAAGCAATTCGCCATCATCAAGCTGTTTGAATTCAACGCCGTCCAGAGCTGTCCCTACGCTGGCCGGTTTGATCGCACCTTCACGATTGACGGACAATATAGGTGCAGTTTCAGTCAGGCCGTAACCGGGCAATACAGTGATACCGGCAGCCAGCAAAAAACGGGCAATATCCGGGTGCAGTGCCGCGCCACCAGAAATAAAACCGCGAATATTGCCGCCCATTTTGTCACGCAGTTTGGCATTGACTACCTTATCGAGCAGCCCCCACAGCACGGCTTTCAGACCAGACAAGTCGTTGCCCTGCTGACGCAATTCAAAGCGTTCCATACCGAGCTTTTGGGCCAGATTGAATAAACGACGTTTGACGCCCGATCCGTCTGCCAGCTTGGCCTGTACGCCGGCATAGATTTTTTCATACAGACGCGGCACGGAAATCATGATCGTCGGCTGCACTTCAGGCATATCTCTGAGCAATGTCGTCACCGCTTCTGCATAGGCGATTTCCGAACCGCAGGCGGTGGGCAGGAAATGCCCGACAGTGCGTTCAAAAGCATGCGAAGCAGGCAGAAATGAAAGAAACAGGTCATCGGGAAAGACCGGTACGGCAGCAATACCCCCAGCCACATCACTCAATAAATTACCGTGGCTCAGCATCACTCCCTTGGGGAAACCGGTTGTACCAGACGTGTAGATCAACGTAGCCAGTTGATCGCGTTCGGGGCACGATGCTTCCAGCCTGTTATCCCAGCCATCATCCAGCGCAATCGCGGCAATGCTCTCTGATTCGCCATGAAAGGCGATAAATGCCTTATCTATACCCGCCAGCTTGTCCTGCTGCTCGCCCTCTTCAACAAAGATCACCGATACATCAGCATCGTTAAAGACATGGCGAACCGCCTCGGGCGGGTCGGTAAAATAGGCTGGAACTGTTACCGCACCCAAGCGCAGAATAGCAAAATCGGCAATAAACCATTCCGGCGAATTATGACCCAGAATACCGACCCGGTCGCCAGGCCTGATACCTTTTGATTCCAGCCATGCCGCCACCCGAAGTACCGCCTGCTGCACGCGAATTCTTGACCATGATTTCCAACTGCCATCGACTTGCCTGAATCGTAGCATTGGCTTATCCAGTAAATCCGGTGGTGAAGCCAGCAGCAAATCAGACAGGCACGATGCCATCTCGGCCTGTTTGCGGCCAATGCACTCATGTTTATTGAAAGGCATGCAATATCTCCAGATTCTCCGGCACAGGAAACCCCTGCGCTTCAATTGTTTGTCGTAATGCAGACGCGTCACACGATGCAAAGTAACGTAGCAGACCACCCCTGAATGGCGGGAAGCCAATGCCATAAACAAAGGCTGCATCCAGATGCTCGGCATCGGCCACCACATTTTCAGACAAACAGCACAGCGCTTCTACCAGCATCGGAATCAGGCAGGCATCTACAATCTCAGATGCCGACATCGGCGCTGGCTTGTTGCCCATATCCGCATCGAACTCGCGTTCCTTTGAGGCCGCAACAGCAAGATAATCGCCCAGTTTCGGATTCAACTCACCCTGTTTGCCTTTTTCGTAAACAAAAAATCCTTTGCCCGATTTCTCGCCCAGCAACCCATCATCTACCATGCGATCAAACCAGCCCGGCATGGCCTGCTGATGGTCGAATGCTTCAGCCAGATGAGCGCCGACATGATGACAAATATCCAGACCCACCCGGTCGGCCAGTTCAATGGCACCCATCGGCATACCGAATCGTTTTAACGCACCATCGACATGTTCCGGTTTCTGCCCATTTTCAACCAATTTAAGTGCCGCGCCCATAAATGGCATCAAACAGCGATTAATCAAAAATCCGGGGCGATCCGCCACAATAATTGGATATTTTCCCCATGAGGCTGCCAGCGCACAGGTTTTATCCAGCGTTTCCGCTGTTGTTTTCTCACCGGCAATCACTTCCACCAGCGGCATTTTCGGAGCCGGATTAAAGAAGTGCAGACCGGCAATGCGTCCGGCATTGGCGCGCCGATACTGCATATCGGAAATCGACAGCGACGAGGTATTGGACAACAACAAGGCATCTTTCGAGACATGTTTGCCCACCTCGATCCACAGCTTGCGCTTGATGCCGATATCTTCCAGCACCGCTTCGATGACCACATCGGTGTCATTCAAACCACTGCTATCCAGTACCGGTCTGATTCGACCCAAACGCGCGCTATCGGTTCGACCCCTGCGCGTGGCCAGATGTCCGATCCCCTTCATGCCGCGCGCCAATGGTTCCGCCGCCACTTCATGCAAATCGACGTCCATCGTTTTGGATGCCACCCAGGCTATGCCACCGCCCATCACACCCGCACCGTATACAGCAGTTTTCTGAAAACCGCGCACAACATCACGTCCACGTTTTGCCGCATCCTGTTTTTTCAGAGCGTCGCCCAGATGAAACACACGAATCAGATTTTTACAGGTCGGCGTTACCGCCATGCGCCCCAGCGATTCCGCCTCACGCGCCAGTGCAATGCCATCGGACATGCCGATGATTTCCTTAAACAGGGTAATGACTGCCGGAATGGCCGGATAAGCCGATTCGACATCGATATGTTTTAAGCGTGCATAGGTTTTCTTTTCCACCTGCTGGAAAAACAGGACCCGCGCCGGCCACAGTTTCAGCCACCACGGATTGAATTTGCGCGT
>CAZDFL010000136.1:0-4210 GCA_964504835.1 uncultured Zetaproteobacteria bacterium | reverse complement strand
AGCAGGACTATATTGTGATTGTAAACGTGTTACATGAACGCATGGAGCCCGACAGGAATCTTCATCTGCAATAAGCATTAAAGCTGATCATATACGCCTCGCGAAATTTACGGGAGGGTTCATGCATGGTTCAAATTATGTCCATAGAAAGCCTGTAAAGCTCTTGCGATGCATCCAATGGATATACTATTGATATATCCATTTCTTTTATTATCATTTTGCTATGGACAATGGAGGCGATAATGAAGTCAGCAAACACGACAGTATTCAAAAGCAATCAAACGCAGGCTGTGCGGCTGCCTAAGGCCGTGGCTTTTCCGGAATCTATTAAAAAGGTGGAAATTGTTGCCGTTGGCAATACCCGGATCATTACGCCGATTGGCGAATCTTGGGATTATTGGTTTGACGGGCCGGGCGTATCGGATGACTTCATGGTTGATCGTGACCAGCCAGAAGATCAGCAGCGTGAGTCGTTGTAATCATGCTTAAATATATGCTGGATACCAATATCGTGATTTACACAATCAAGAATCGGCCAGCACAGGTGCGCGAGATATTTAAACAGCATGAAGGACAGATGTGCATCTCATCGGTCTCACTGGGTGAACTCGTTTTCGGTGCTGAGCGTTCCTCCCAGACAGAACGTAACCTGGCAGATATCAATGGCATGGTTGCACGTATGGAAGTCGCTGCATTTGAAGAGCATGCCGCCGAGCATTTTGGCCAACTCCGGGCGGAGCTATATAACATCGGCCAGCCTATTGGCCCTTATGATATGATGATCGCAGGCCATGCAAGGTCGATGGGATTGATTCTTGTGACCAATAATATGGCTGAGTTTGAGCGTGTTCCGGGGCTAAGGCTAGAGAACTGGGGATAGACTTGGGGCAATTCGTTAGCCGTTCGAACACCTCAAGGTGCACAAACAAGTCAACATCGAACCGCGAATGGACGCGAATTAAAACCTTAGTCCGGTTGACCGCGTGTAAGTCCCGGAGTGTAAGATATTAGTTTGAAGGACGTAATGAGCCTCACATCACAACGCCTTTGACTCTTATTAGTGTTCATTCGCGGTTCGCTTGTTTGTGCCAGCGTGAAATATCTTCTACATTTTGTACAAGATGTTTTTCGTCAGGGATCTATAAACTGCCCCAGTTTGGGGGCGTTGGTAGCAGGTAGAAACCGGTTCCGACCAGCGCGTAAAGCATCAAATAGGATAGCCATGATGAGCGACTGAACAGGGTAAGGGCGCTGCCAAATGACTTTTTGAGTGTGCTGCCCATAAAATTGACGCTGTATATTTCATCGAGCAATAAATGCAGCAGGTATCCGCCGCTGACAAAGCTTGCTGCTAACCATGCGAACGACAGCGACCAGCCCAGCACATGAATGCCGATTGAAATGGTCGCCAGACCAAATAGAAGCGCCGCAGGCAACGAATGAAACAGGCCGCGATGCTCGGTGATGCCTGCAAAGATGGCGTAGGCAATATATCGAACAAACAGGGCGCTGAGCAGGGATATGCCCAGCAGGTAGAGTAAGCTCACCTGCCCTTGCAAGGCAAACAGCGTGGCAGTGGCCACGGCGAAGCTGATCACATTGAATACCAGCCGTGTCGGCACCGAGTGATCAGAATCAATATCGGGCAGGATGCCAGCCAGCGTGCCGAGGGCCACCAGTAGCAGACCATGAGAATGATCGACCATGCCTGATTGTACGCAGACCGCTGTTGCGGCGATTGAACCGCCTGCGGCGACAGTGAGATGTGTTTGAAAATTGGCCATGTGATCTGATCTCCCGGAGTCAAAGACTCGGATACTAGCGTAGCATGATGTCGATGCCGTGAGCCAAATCACGGTATCCGTGGCGCGGCTATACCGACATCGGGCCGGAATCATCATTCTTCATAAATGGTTTGAGCAGATCATGCAGCCAGTCTTCCATCTTTTGCATACCTTCGCGGACATCGTCGAAATCTTTATCAGAGAGTACGCCATCCTTGTTGTGATCCATGGCATCAAAGGTTGTGCGTGCCGACTTCTCTACTTTTTGCATCACCTCTGGAAAGGTGATCTGGCCATCGCCATTGGCATCAAAACTATCCGGTTGATTGCCCGCAGCCATGACGGGAGAAGCGAACACCAGTCCGGCAACAAGTGCGGTGGCAAGGATGGTTTTGGGTGTCGTTGATGTATTCGTGTGTATCATGCTTTGCCTCCTGAACAGTGTTATGGAATTTGCTGCAAATGGTCATGTTTCGAAAGGTTAAATAGCTGCCCTGCTTGGGTAGAAATTACCCGGCGCAGAATATCAGCGTTTCATGGCTAGCGTAATACCATCAGCAACCGGCAGCATATTCAGTTCGATGCGGGAGTCTGTTCTGAGCTGTTGATTGAAGGCGCGAATCGCTTCCGTGCTCTCTTCATGGTTCGTTTCATCAATCACGCTGCCGCCCCAAAGTACATTATCCACCACAATTAGACCGCCGGGGCGAAGCAGTTGCAAACATGCCTCGAAATAAGCTGAATAGTTGATTTTATCGGCATCGATAAAAGCGAAATCAAAGCTTTCTTGTTCACCCTTGTTCAGCAATCTCTGTAAAGTTTCCAGCGCCGGTCGCAAATGCAGGTCGATTTTATCGGCTACGCCAGCAGCAGCCCAATGCGATTGTCCTACTGCTGTCCATTGTTCCGACACATCGCAGCTAACTATTTTGCCATCTTCTGGCAACGCCAAAGCCATCCATAATGTGGCATAGCCGGTATATGTGCCGACTTCTACCACTCGCTTCGCGCCCATCAGGCGCAGCAACAAGGCCATAAACTGTCCTTGCTCGGGGGCAGAACGCATCACCGATAATTCTTCTTTTTCTGTGGCAGCGCGTAACTGCTGTAAGATTTCCGGTTCCCTCAAGCCATTGTTGAGTAGATAGTCATATAAATCAGCATTCAGGCCGATGCTTTGATTAGCCACAGCGGGTTTCGAATTCGGAGAGTCGTGATGCAGCCATGCCAATCTGTCCTTCGCTGAACACGGAAATGCCGTGTCGGCTCAATAACCGTGCGGTGACACCCTGACCTTCGATTTTGTGGCCGGAAAAACTGCCGTCGTTTACACACACCACGCCACAGGACGGGCTGCCCTCTTTCAGAATGGCAACGCGAATGTTGTATTGCATGCACAGCGCCAGCGTTTTTTCAGCCCCGTTCAAATAGGCGTCGGTCACATCACCGCCATCCTTATTCAGAATGACAGATTTTCCCTGCAATACTGCTTCAGCATTGCCCTTGTTGATTTCGGCAGGAATGCGGGGCACCGGCAAGCCGCCTGCCATTTCAGGACAGGTTGACATAATCCGCCCTTCCCGTTGCCATTGTTGCAGGATACCGGATGTCACACGGCTGTTGCTGCCGTCATAGCGGACATTTTCACCCAGCAGGCAAGCGCTGATCAGTATTTTATTCACGAATGCCTCCCTTTGAATTCCATGTTTCGGAAGCAATCATAGACCTGAACAGCCTGAGCAGTAAATACGCGGATTTTCAGCCTTGCTTGAGTAGCGCTGCAAGCTAGTCGAACGAAAAGAGGGAAGTGATATGAAATCACTTCCCTCTTTTCTGTTGGAAAATCAGCTTATCCTGAAGCGGATGTCCTGAAAAACTTATTCTGCTGCGCCTGGCAGGGCATCTGTAGCCGGAGCAGATGTATCATCAAGCTTCAGCGTGGATGGATCAAAAGCGCCACCTTGCGCTGGCGTGGCCGGAGCAGACTGTTCAGTCGTTGCCTGACCGGCAACCGAGCGTTCTACCACGGAACCTGCCTGTTGTTGGGAAAAGAAGGCCAGCGTCAGGCTGGTCATCATGAATGTTGCCGCTAGCCCACCGGTCAGTTTACCCAGAAATGAGCCGGAACCACGGCTGCCGAATAGTGTTTGCGCGCCGCCGCCGCCGAAGGAAACGCCCATATCTGCACCTTGGCCGCGCTGAATCAGCACGACGACGATAAGCATCAGTGCCACCAACACGTGTACAATAATTAATACTGTTGTCATTCCAGTTTATCTCCGTTTTTCGATGTTAGCTTACTGCTTTCGCAGTGGCTTTCACAATTTCCATAAATGATTCGGCTTTCAGGCTGGCACCGCCTACCAGCGCGCCTTCCACGCCCGGACAAGCCATTAACTCTTCCGCATTACCCGGATTCACGCTAC
>CAZDFL010000135.1:0-4222 GCA_964504835.1 uncultured Zetaproteobacteria bacterium | reverse complement strand
GTGGAGATGGCCATGCGCGAGGCGCAGGTGCCGTATCATATCAGCGGTGGTCTGTCGTTTTTCGACCGGGCCGAGATTCAGGATATACTGGCTTATTTGCGCCTGATTGCTAATTCAGATGACGATCTGGCTTTTATGCGCGCCATTGCCCGTCCCCGCCGTGGCATCGGTGCCAAAGCGCTGGGCGATCTGGGTTATTTTGCCATGGCCAACGGATGCTCTTTACTCGGCGCTTGTACGCATGCGGATTTATCGCACCAGCGGCTTGAGAGTCTACGCGAATTCGGCGATATGATGCTGGGACTGGCATTCCAGTTCAAACACGGAGAAGCCGATGAGGCCTTCGATGCCGTGCTGGATTTGACGCGGTTGGAAGCTGCCATTCGCGCTGAGGCCGATAGCGAAGAAGTGGCCGAACGGCGCATGGGCAATCTGATGGAATTGCGGCGCTGGTGGATTAAACATACGGAAAGCGGCGGCGACCTGCCCGATTTTCTGCAACATATTTTTCTACTGGCTGACAAATCAGACGATGACCCGTCCGGTCAGGTGCGTTTGATGACAGTGCATGCGGCCAAGGGCTTAGAGTTTGATCACGTTTATGTGATTGGCATGGAAGATGGCATTTTCCCGCATTCATCTGCGCTGGAAGAAAATCGCATGGAAGAAGAACGGCGACTGATGTATGTCGCCATGACCCGCGCCCGTTTTCATCTTACCCTTAGTTACGCCCGCGTGCGCAGCCGTTTTGGAAAAAAAGAAAAAACTGCGCCATCGCCTTTTCTGAAAGAGCCGGATCAGTCGGCCATGCGCTGGGTGGACAAGGAACTGGACAGCGAAGAAGCCAAAGAAGAAGCCGAAGATCACATGGCCGCCATGCGCAAGGCGCTGGGGCTGGATTGACTTTTTAAAGTCAAAAGCCATTCACCAACCGTTCCTGCGCATCCATGCGCTCACGGCATTTGGGCATCCTGCCCATCACAGGTAATACAGAGTTCTACAGAGTGTAGTCAAAGGCAAAAAAATAAAGTTGTGAAATATTGCATGCTGTGGAGTCGGTCGGATACGAATCAACAGAGCAGCCCCGGATGCAGGAATTGTCTTCGGATCAGTCGCTCAGATCGATCTGTGCGATAGTCAGGCCCATGGCCTTGGCTAATCTGGTGAGCGTATCCTCTCGGGTTTTGCCACCGGCACCCGATTCGATGCGGGCAAGCGCGGGCTGTTTCATGCCTGCGCGCGCCGCCACAGCAGACTGCTCCATGCCAAGGTGTTCACGCCATGCGCGTACAGGGTGGACATCCTCCAGCGCTATCCGTTCTACCACAGCATGGGGGATGCCATCACGCAGTGCGCGGTGACGTTTCAGGGTTGGTTCAATCGCCTCGAACTCATCCCACGGAATCACGGCAAAGGCTGGTTGCCCATGCTGTTCGATAATCTGGACTTCAGTAAGTTCGTTCATCTCGCTTTTTTACCTCCTCAACACTGATGATCACCGGCAATCCTTCGATCAAGTCAAAAAACACGCGCCAATTTCCAACCCGAAGCCGAAAGTCGTAACGATGGTTGATCAGTGGCTTGATGTTCGGACATTCCGGCCATGCTTCGAGCTTTGCCACCGCTGCCGAGATACGCTGGCGCAGCTTGTGATCACCCACCTTCAAAAGCTGCTTGGTCGCCTTGGGTTGCCATATCACCTGCATGGAAGTATTATAACAACTGGCATAACAAAGTCAATAAAATGTTATCCATGGCGATACACTGTAATGTATGATTTCTCCATAAAAGGGAAGCGTCCCTTTTATTTGTGGTGAAAATGTTTTGATTAGTTTTCGAGGCTAATGAATTTGAACCGGTAAGGTGTATCTTCTCCGCCGACCGTAATGATGTCCCCATCTTTAAGCTTGGTCTGACCACCGCTGTCGCGGCCTCCGATTCTGTTTGTGCCGACAGCTGTACCACAGGCACTATTACGATCAATCAGAGCATACCCGTCGCTGTTCTTTACAATAGTAAAATGCTCTCTGGAAATATTCATTGGTCGTTCCGGATCCATTAAATAGAGATTATTATTGGGCTCATGATCGGTAAATTTGACTCTCTCGATCCGTGTCAGTTTGCCATCACTGTTTTTGATGCGGGATTCTCGACCGACGCTAAATGGGAATTGATTTATTTGTATAAAACCATGTTCCAGTTGTCCCCGAGGAACACAGGCATTTGCTTCCGGTGTGATGGCTTTTAAAACTGCCTTCGGGGTCAGCAGTTGTAAGATGGATGTTTTGTCATTCATGGGCTTGGCCTCCATAGATTGTCTGTATATTTGACTTGTTCCTCAGTGAGCAAGAATGATGCCGATGCATTTTAAGCGGTGGCATGATTTTGTTGGCACCGTTTACAGATACAGGCGCGGTTTCTTTTCCTTGCCGGAACCTGACCCAGTAACTGTTGAGAGAAATTTTCAGATCTGCACCAGCATGGTTTATCCGGTGCTTTGCCGCAGTCGGCCATAGCACATTGATTGGGTTTGCCGCACAAAGGGCACAAACGCGGATCGGTATCGTCGCCTGAACGCATTACACCTTCATCACTTGTGCAGCGACACAAATATCTTTTCTGCCAGTGTATCAGAAATACCGCTGGCCTGAGCCAGTTGCTGGCGGCTGGCTTTTTTGACGCCTTCGATGCCGCCAAAATGTTTCAATAACACAGCCCGTTTGTTTGGGCCGATGCCGGGGATGCCATCGAGCGCGGAAGTGAACATGCCCTGTTTTTTCCGTTTGCGCATATAGCTTCCGGCAAAACGGTGGGCTTCATCGCGTACGCGGGCGATCAGTAACAGGGCGGCAGAGTGTCGACCCGGTTTCAGTGCCAGGCCAATAGCTGTGTCACTATTTGCCGACCAGCCCGGCCATAGTGTTTCTTCACCAAGCCTGCGCGAATCGCCTTTGGCTACGCCAACCAGTTTTAATTCATGCAGCCCGGCATCGACGGCGCACTGTAATGCCACGCCCAACTGGCCGCGCCCGCCGTCAATCAGCATTAAATCCGGACACGGGATGGCATCTTCTCGAATGGCGCGAAAGAAACGCTCCAGCACGGCAGCCATGGCACCGTAATCGTCGCCTTCAATGACTGCTCCGGCCACGCCATCGAGCTTGTAGCGGCGGTAATAATCTTTCTCCGGCCCCTGCCAGCCGGCGAATGTAATGGCAGCTACCATCTGTTTGCCACCGAGATGGGCGTTATCGACAGCAGCAATACGTTCGGGCGTGGCATCCAGTTTCAACAGTTCAGCCAGCGCCTCAAACGCCCCCTGCTGATTCTCTTGTCGGCGGCTGGCCATGAGTTGCTGGCCTGAATGGGAAATCTGCTGCAACCATTGCATGCGGACGCCCCGTTTGGGACTGTGAAGCTGCGTTTTTATGCCAGGGTGCATGATGTCCATCACGTGTTTCAACACGTGGATATCTGTTTCTGAAGCCGTCAGAATAATATTTTTCGGCGGTGTTTGTTTGGCGTAACGCTCAATCAACAGCGATTGCAGAATTTCGATATCATCGGCGTCATTGGCCTGTTCAATACGGATATTATGGCAACCCAGATCACGATCTGCCCTGCGTACGCCAATACTGGCCACAACGCCGCTGCCATGGCGTATCAGGGCAATGGCATCGGCATCATCGGGCAGTTCCTTGTGTTCGGATCCGGCCAGCACAGAACGCAGGGCCTGAATGCGGTCGCGCAGTGCGGCAGCCTGTTCAAATTGCTGAGCATCCGATGCCTGCTGCATGTCCTGTTGCCACTGCTCCAGCAATGCCAGGTTTTTCCCTTTGAGGAAAAAGCGCACCTCATCCACCTGTTTCCGATACGCATCTGTTGAGACAATATCGCAGCAAGGGGCGGAACAGCGGCCAATCTGATGCTGCATGCAGGGGCGCGAGCGGTTGTTGAACACCCCGTTTTCGCAATCCCGGATGCGAAAAATCGATTGCATGATATGCAGGGTGGCGTGCACAGCGCCTGCATTGGGGAAGGGGCCGAAATACTCGCCCGGCATGGAGCGGTTGCCGCGATAAATCATCAGTTTCGGATATGCCTCATCGCTCAGCAGGATGTACGGATAGGATTTGGAATCCTTCATCAGCACGTTGTAACGCGGTTTGATCTGTTTAATCAGATTGTGTTCTAGCACCAGCGCTTCGGCTTCGGAAGCAGT
>CAZDFL010000134.1:0-4243 GCA_964504835.1 uncultured Zetaproteobacteria bacterium | reverse complement strand
GCTCTGATGGCCTGTGGGCTATTGCTGGCCACAGTGACGATCAGCATTAGCCTGCTGGCGCATTGGCGTAGCGGCAGCGCAAATGTAGTCCGAACATGAATGAGCGCTATGCCAAAATACTCACCATCATGCTGGCGCTGCCCGCTTTGCTGCTGCCTGCCGCCTGTTTATTATATATCCTGTTCAAAGGTATTCCGGCGCTGGATTGGGTCATGCTTTTCGGCAGCAGTCAGAATGCGGCTTTTGGCAGTGTCACAACACTATGGCCGCAGGTGTCCGGTTCATTGCTGCTGATGCTGGGCGCATGTATGTTGGCTGCGCCGGTGGCATTTGGTGGCGCATTGTTTTATGCGCTGGCGGCGAGTCCCCGACAGCAGCAGGCATTGCTGGGCATGATGCATCTGCTGGTTGGTATTCCGCCGATTGTGTACGGGCTGTGCGGTTTGATTGTGCTGGTTCACATGTTGCACTGGGGCATCAGTCTGCTCACCGGCATGGTGATTCTGGCTGTTATTATTCTGCCCATGTTGCTACTAAACAGCGTTAATGCCGTTGCGCGCGTTCCGGGCGGCAAGACCGAAGCGGCACAGGCGCTGGGTTTAAGCAACGGCCAAGTGATTCGACGCGTTTGGCTGCCCGCCGCATGGCCCGCACTGATGACTGGACTGTTGCTGGGTATGGCGCGCGCGCTGTCGGAAACCGCACCGATTTTATTTACGGCGACGGTATTTTCCGGCGTGGCATGGCCGGATTCGCTATTGTCGCCAGTGACGAGCCTGCAAACGCATATTTTTTATCTGGCGCAGGAAGGTGCCAATGCCCAAGCTGTGGACATTGCATGGGCCTCGGCGGTGATATTGGTGGCGCTGGTAACAGCGCTCAGTTTCAGCGCTTCGGCGTTGAGAAAGATAAGGATGGATTGATGAATACACAGAAGAAAACAGATGTGGGTTTCACGATCCCGCAACCGGCCATCGAGGCGGAGCAAGCGATTAGCCTGAAGGTGTCGGGCTTGAGCCTTGAACTCGGCGGCGCGTCTATCTTGCGCGATATTTCATTTTCCTTGTCTGAACAGGGTATGAATATCCTTATTGGCCCGTCCGGCGCGGGCAAGAGTACGCTGCTGCGTTGCCTTAATTTATTGCATCAATCATGGCAGGGCGATTTACACATCATGGATCATGATGCGCGTGCATGGCCGGGGGGTGAAGATAGTCTGCGGCGCGCAGTCGGGCTGATTGCCCAGAAACCATCGCTATTCCCTTGTTCTATTGCGCAGAATGTTGTGTTCGGGTTGGACAGAACAGCACGCAAGCAGGTTGCAGCCAATCATATCGAACAGGTACTGCGCCAGGCAGCATTATGGGACGAAGTCAAAAATCGCCTGCATGATGATGCGTCAACATTATCGGTGGGTCAGCAACAGCGTTTATGCATTGCCAGAGCGCTGGCATTAGTGCCAAAAATGCTACTACTGGATGAACCCACATCATCGCTGGATCCGCGCTCCAAACAGTGCATCGAGGCATCCCTGCTGGATCTGGCGCAGCGTATGCCGGTGTTATGCGTCACCCACGATATTGAGCAGGCCAAACGGTTGGGCGGTCAGATTATTTTTATGTGCGACGGTCGATTGATTGAGTCCGGCGATAGTGCCGATTTCTTTAACCGTCCCGAACGCATCGAAAGCCGCGAATTCCTGCGTTGGTCAGTTTGCGATTGCGGCTGATGGTAAAACCGATTATTGGACAGACGTTTATTCAAATAGCCCGTGCGGCATGGTCACCAGCACCGAACACGGTGCATGTGAAACGACGCGTTCTACGGTGGAACCGGTCAACAGGTGCTCGACGATGTTTTTTTCATTATGACGGCCAATGACGATTAAATCAGCCGGAAGTTTTTTGGCAAATTTGCAAATATTGCGTGAGGGATTGCCATGCGATTCTTTCATGTGCACCACGATTTTGTAGTTGAATTGCTCGACCTGCGTTTTCAGGCGACGCATTGTGCCTTTGCTTACTTCATCATCGAATTCATCCATGACCGGGATGGCGATTGTTTCTGTGCCAAAAAAAACGGATGGCTCTGAGATATGCAGCAGGTGAACTTCCGCATCAAACTTTTTCGCCAACGCAATGGCGCGCCGCAATGCTTCTGTGGATTGTTCGGAACAATCCGTTGGAACCAGTATTTTTTTATGTTTGACCATATTCGCCTCCCTTCACGTTCAGTAAGACTGCTTACGCCGTTGGTTTGATCCGTGCGATGATATTATGCCCCTGCGACTGATGCAGAATAACCGCCAGTATATGCGCGCCCAGCAGTGCTTCCAGCCCGCCGACAACCACTTCATGGGTTGAAGCAACCAGCTCAATGATGTCGGTCTGCGGCGCAGTGATACTCCAACCGAAAAACAATATAGTGCCGGTGATGCCCATAATTACGCCGGCCAGCAGAATCAGCCCGTGTACGCAGCGAGCCACTGCCTCGCCATCTTCCGGAGGTGCCAGCTTGCCCTGTTTCCAGCCCGCCATTTGCGACTTGATTTCATCACCCAGTTGTTTGCGACCAGCCGCAGATGCCCACGGTGCCAGCTCGCGCCAGTTAGCGCCGGGCAGCGATGTCATAGCCAATATGAGACGAATCAGGATCAGACCTGCAATGGTCAGGCCGAGAAACTCATGCACTTCAAAGCCCAGCGTTTCTTCCACGGGCATGCCGGGAATTGCCTGATGATGCCCTTCATGGGCAAACGCAGGTTGAATCCATGACAGGCTGATAGCAGCAGGTGCATCTTCCACTTCAGGCACATCCATCAACTCGCCAATGGCCAGTTGTGTGAGCATACATAGCGCCAGCAGGCTGTGTAATATTCGAATCGGTTTAGCGTATCCCTGTTCTGTCATCTGAAACTCCTGTTATTTATTGACCAATTTGTTCATGCGCAAGCGCAGCGCATTGAGTTTGATAAAGCCGGACGCATCCTTCTGGTCATAGGCGCCTTCATCATCTTCAAAGGTGCATAAACGCTCATCGAACATCGAATCATCCGAACGGCGACCCACCACTTCAACATTACCCTTATATAATTTTAGACGTACATCGCCGTTGACGCAAACCTGCGATGCATCAATAGCCTGCTGCAACATCACCCGTTCCGGCGCAAACCAGTAGCCGTTGTAGATGATTTTAGCATAGCGCGGCATCAACTCATCTTTCAGGTGTGCCGCTTCACGATCCAGCGTGATGGATTCGATAGCGCGATGCGCTTTGAGCATAATCGTGCCGCCGGGTGTTTCATAACAACCGCGTGATTTCATGCCGACGAATCGGTTTTCGACAATGTCTATTCTGCCAATGCCATGCTTGCCGCCGAGTCGGTTGAGTTCAGTCAGCACAGTAGCCGGTGTCATCGTCGTGCCGTTGATAGC
Source organism: uncultured Zetaproteobacteria bacterium (assembly GCA_964504835.1). Taxonomy (GTDB): domain Bacteria; phylum Pseudomonadota; class Zetaproteobacteria; order Mariprofundales; family Mariprofundaceae; genus Mariprofundus. The sequence continues at coordinate 809 of CAZDFL010000134.1, read as the reverse complement.
GACGATGTCGCCGTGCTGATAACTCAGTTCGATATATTCAGGCGCGTCCGGTGCATTTTCCGGTGATACACTCCAGCGCCACATTGATTCGGATGGTTCACACCACGGATCTTCCAGATCGTAACCTTCATAAGAAATATGCAGCAGATTGGCATCCATCGAATAGGGCGACTTGGAGCCAGCGCGTTTGCGCTCAACCGGGATGCCATGTTTCTCGGCAAAATCGAGCATATCCTTACGCGATACCAGATTCCATTCGCGCCACGGCGCAATCACTTTCACATCCGGCTTCAGGGCATAAAAACCCAACTCGAAACGTATCTGATCATTACCCTTGCCAGTGGCACCATGCGAGACTGCATCCGCACCTTCGGCTTCAGCGATTTCGATCATGCGCTTGGCAATCAATGGCCTGGCGATGGAGGTTCCGAGCAGATATTCGCCTTCATAAATAGCATTGGCGCGAAACATCGGAAACACATAATCACGCACGAACTCTTCGCGAATATCTTCAATATAAATCAACGATACGCCGCCAGCGACAGCCTTGGCGCGGGCATCTTCCACTTCGTCACCCTGCCCGAGATCAGCCGTGAAGGTGATCACCTCGCAATCATAAGTATCCTGCAACCATTTCAGGATAATGGAGGTATCCAGCCCTCCGGAATAGGCCAGTACTGCTTTTTTTACATCAGACATTAAAAATCCTCTTTTAATCTTAAACTTTATTTTAATAAAAACTCTAGTAACGCCTTCTGTGCGTGTAGACGATTTTCTGCCTCATTCCATACTACCGATTGTGGGCCATC
>CAZDFL010000133.1:0-4268 GCA_964504835.1 uncultured Zetaproteobacteria bacterium | reverse complement strand
TTGACCCAGGCCGGGCCGGGTTTGTGCTTTTGTTCAAACGACAGCGTCTCCAGCGCATGCAGTGCGGACACCAGCACATCGAGTTGTCTGGGCAAATAAGTCAGCATGGCCTGCAAGACCTGCTCGCGAATATCCCACTGCAACCGCCCCGCGCTGGAACGCAATACATTGAGCAGCACATCATCATCAGCGGGAGGCGTCATCTCGATTTTTTCCATGGCCAATAAGCGCGATGAGAGCTCCGGGGGCAAACTATCCGTTTGGCCGCGCCATGCAATCACCACTGAGCATTGTAAATCGCGCGCCCGTTCCAACAGGTGAAACAGTGCATGAGCAATGGGCTGCGCCATGACGCCCGCCTGTACATCAATCAGCCAATGCTTGCTGCCATGTAGCGATTCCATCCATTGCTGCACAAGCTTGCCACTATTGTTTGCACTGGATTGATTCGCCACTTCCAGCATGGCTACAGAATTCTGACCGGTGGCCTGGTCGGCGGTGAATGTGCGCAATAGATGGCTTTTTCCCGCCACTGCATCCGAGGCCAGCCAGATATTACCCCCGTGTACGCTCCACAGCGCCAGGCGATTGCACGCCTCTTCTACGCCAGCATGCCTGATCCATGCGCCATAATCGTAGGCAGGCGGCAAATCCATCTGTAATCTGAGCTGGTTTCTCGAAACTGTCATTTATCTTCTGCGGTAACAGCCTTGCGCATCCAGACAATCATATACTGGATGCCGGACATGCAGGTGAAGGCGAATGTCAGCCAGATCATGATCTGAAGTACCCCACCTCCCGGCCACTGCCAAGCCAGGTTAGATAGCACAGTCAATACCAGCATAATCTGCAAAAATGTGGTGATCTTGGAAGATATGGTCGGTTGCATCTCCAGCTTATGGGTTACCACCTCATAGGCAATTGCGCCGACCATGATGATCATGTCCCGGAATACCACGGCCAGAAACAGGAATGCCGGCAACTGATCAATAAAGTAGAGCGACACGATGGTGCTGATCAGCATCAATTTGTCGGCCAGCGGATCCATAAATGCGCCAACTGTGCTGCGCTGATTGAAATAGCGGGCAATGGCACCATCAAGCATATCGGTAATACCGGCAATACCCATCAATATCAGCGCCAGCACCGGTTGATGTTCAATAATGGCATAGACGATAAACGGCGTGATAATAATCCGCGCCAGCGTCAGCATATTGGGAATATTGAGGATGCGATCCTGCGTCATGGTTCTGTCAGCGCGCCACCCAGCCATCAAGCGACTGCGTGAGTGTCATGCCCCGGTTGCCGAACCACGGCACTAGCCACAGGGAGTCTGAGCTTTTTAATTGTAATCGATATTGTTGCTGATTTCTGTTCACTTGCCTCAGGGTCAAACGCAATACGCGTGGATCATGGGCCAAATCATCTTCAAACAAGACCTGCTCCGGCAATGATGCCTGACGCTCAATGGTAAGCAGTATACTTGGTAACGGCACTGGCGCTTGAAATGTATTCTGATTATCCACTGCTGGCTGAGTGGCCTGCGCTTCAATGGCCGCATTGCTGGCCGACTGTTCAGCATAATAGGGGATATTATTGTGTTTTAGGTAGCTCAGTACCCGTTTTTCATTGAAGGTGATACTGACGCCCAGATCATTCGGTACCGCTTTTTGCAGGAAGCGAACCGCTTTCACATGCTTCGGAATCTGATCAATGGCATGTTGAGGAATGATTCTTGCCCACAATTGTGGCAAAGCCATATCCGCTGCCTTCTGGATATTGGCATGCAACCAGCGCACTTCAACACCCTGTTCTTGCGCTGTCAGCTCGATTTGCATGCGTGCATCCGGTTGTGCAAAGGCCATTTGTTGAAGACATAACAGCATCAAAGTGGCCGCCCATAAGCGCATCCACAGGCGCATTATTTCACCACTCTCAGGTGGCTGCCCTGGCGTTTTTTGCTACCACCTGCTTTATGCTCGCCGCCACCGCCTTCAATCACGGAAATGGTGGAGGCGACAGCTACTTTGCTTGCAACGGGTTTTTCGTGATCGGGTTGCGTGGTTTGCTGTTTGTCTTTCAACGCCTGCACGTTTTTTTCAGTTTCATCGGCAGACATATTGCTACGCACCGTCTGCACAATCGCTTTAATCAATTCTGGCACGCTATCGTCCCAGATAATGCCCTGTTCGAGCTCACCCTCAGGCAGGTAAGCAGCCCAGATGGCCTGCATAGGGAGCTGGCAGGAAAAAATCTGTCCGGAAAAGGAAAAATCGGAATCCAGCCGGTCATCTCGAATTCTGATAATCTGTGGCATACGCATGTTCAGCACCAGCCTGAGAGCCGGATCGCCATGCAGGCTTTCCGGCACAATTACGTCATCACGGGTGGCATCCACCACAATATAGATGCGACCATGACGATTGAAATATTCGCGCAACTGTTTGGCTTTCGCAGCATCCGAAAAGCTCAGGCTCATGTGTTTGTCTCCATTCGCGCCAAGGCTAGCGGTAAGCTGCTTAACATGGAACTAACAAGCGAACCGCGAATGGACGCGAATAAGGATAAAATACGGAGTGGCCCTGTAAGCCGGGTTCTGTCATCCCGAAGGAGTAATGGTCATTCATCTGGGCCTGCCATTACTGACAGGCTCAAGCAGCCTACCCGGAAGCAACGCGAGCCACGCCACACGCTTCCCTATTTGGCCTTGCTGCGAACGGGGTTTACCGTGCCCCCGCCTGTTACCAGTCGGGGCGGTGCGCTCTTACCGCACCGTTTCACCCTTACCTGCGTCTCGTGAGAGAGGCAGGCGGTTTGTTTTCTGTGGCACTTTCCCGGGGTCGCCCCCGCCGGACGTTATCCGGCGTTCTGCTCTGTGCAGCCCGGACTTTCCTCGACAGGTGGTTTGCACCCCTGCCGCGACCATCCGAGCCACTCCGTGCGCGCATTGTAAGAATTTATCCAAAAAACGCACTGAGAGTTTTTTCCTGCGTTCTATTTCAATTCTGTTTCAAATTCTGCCTGACGACCCAGAACAAAAGCAGCGAAGTGATGGCGCCCAGCGTGTCGGCCAGCATATCTTTCTGGGCATCCCAGATATCGCCCTGCGAACCGAGGGATTCAATATCTTTTTTGCTGGCTACTTTTATCGCCGCCACAAAGCAGTACAACCACCTCAATGCCCCGCTCAATAAAATAAACACGGTAGCCAGCCCCGCAATGGATGCGAAGCTATCATTATACCTTCGCCTACGAACTTTGCATCTCCGAGATTACCCATTTCAAGCCTGTCCATGCGCGCCTTGATTTTTGCAACGGCAATCTTGTCACGCAATTTAGCCAACCATGCATCAAAAACGCTGGTCGTAAATATCGTCTTCATATTGTGGAATGTGATCTATAGTTCACAATACGCCAAGGGATGTCTGGCAGGGTGAAATATAAACCAAGCCGGTGAATTTTGATGATTTGAACCGTGATATACGACAGTTGCTGGACGGTTCGTAATCTGTTTCGGGCTATGATGCGTGCGAGTCAGTATGAAATGGGCAATCATGCTGTAAGCCGAGTTTGCAGTTTGGACTGAATTCGATGTCCTCTCGTTTTCTGGCGCATGTAGCATAGCACAGGTTTAATGTTTTCAGTGCTGCAATCAATGTTTTAGCCTCATAAGGCTTGCATAAGTGCAGGCATACAAGATTTTCTTCATCAGGCGGAATATCATTGGTTGGAGAGCCTGTAATGATCATCGCCCGTTGTCGCGGGTATTTTTCTCTGACCGCCCTAACCAGTTCATAGCCATTCATATCGGGCATGATGAAGCATGTGAGTATGGCGGTTGCGGGCGCGTAGGCTGATGAATTGACATATTCCAGGTATGCGGCAGGGGCATCGAATGTAAGCGATTCAAACCCCGCAGAGAGTAGAATTTCGCGGGTTATATTCAATACATCGATATCGGAATCAATCAGGTGAAACATAACATCCCCTACAGCCAGCGTTGGTTATTATTACCCCAAAACAGTGTTTTGCAAGGTTTGTGTTAGACTCTGTATATGGATCGAGAGAGATGGAGTGCACGGCAACAGTTTCTCTGGAAATTGCTGCGCGTTTTGCGCACAGAGAGCAAACAGACTCAAAAGGAGCTGGCCGAGAGGCTGCATCGTCCGCAAACCTATGTGAGTAAATATGAACTGGGCGAGCGCCGGTTGGATTTGTTAGAATTGTACGATATCTGTCATGCCTGCGGCGTTACCTTGACTGAGTTG
>CAZDFL010000132.1:0-4294 GCA_964504835.1 uncultured Zetaproteobacteria bacterium | reverse complement strand
CCCGCTTTTCTCGATGAGGTCGTAGCCCGCTCCGATATCGTTGAAATTATTGCTCGCCACGTCGAACTGAAAAAGTCCGGCGCTAACATGATGGGGCTGTGCCCTTTCCACCACGAAAAATCGCCATCGTTCTCCGTGTCACCGGATAAGCAATTATTCTACTGTTTTGGTTGCGGTCAGGGCGGCGGCGCTTTCCAGTTTTTGATGGAGCATGACGGTTATTCATTCCCCGAAGCAGTAGAATATCTGGCTGAAAAAGCGGGGCTGGAAGTGCCGCAGAATAGTGAGCGTTCCCCAGTCGATGAAGCGCGCCAGAAACATGCTTATGATATGCTGGTCCAAGCATCCAGTGCCATGAACCGTGCGCTCGATGGCGAGCACGGGGCTAAAGCACGCGACTATCTGAAGCAACGTGGCATGCCTGCCGATATCATCCGAGACTATGGATTAGGCTATACGCCAGACGGATATGGTTTTATGAACACCGTGTTTGGCAGAGATACGCGCACCAATGCGCAGCTTGAAGCGGTCGGCCTGCTGTTTAAGGGCGAGCACGGTTATGGTGACCGTTTTCGTGACCGGCTGATGTTCACCATTCGTGATCGGCGTGGCCGCGTAGTCGGCTTCGGTGGCCGGGTGCTGGGCGAAGGCAAACCAAAATATCTTAATTCGCCGGAAACCAGCTGGTTTCATAAATCCGATTTACTGTACGGTTTTTCCGAGCATCGCGACACCATTCGCAAAGCAAAACAACTGGTGGTTGTTGAAGGCTATATGGATGTATTGGGCATGGCCGCCCACGGCCTGAAAATCGGGCTGGCACCGCTGGGTACAGCCATTGGTGAAGGCCAGCTTCGAGAAATTTTCCGTTTATGCGATTCGCCCGTGTTCTCTTTCGACGGGGACCGCGCTGGCCGACAGGCGGCATGGCGGGCGCTGGAGCGTATGATGCCGTTGCTGAAGTCCGAACTCACGCCACGTTTTCTCTACCTGCCCGAGGGAGAAGACCCTGACTCGCTGCTCAATAGCGAAGGCAAAGATGCATTCCAGCACCGGCTCTACGAAGACAGTAAACCGGTGCTGGAGACATGGCTGACAGGCTTGAAACTGCTGGCTGGCCAGGGTGCCGATGGCCGTGCCCGCATGGCCAAAAAAGCCGATACCATGCTGGCCACCATGACCGATGCCTACCTCAGACAGGCATGGCGGCAGGAAGTGGAGCATGCTACCGGCATTGCATTGCAACAGGCGCGGCGGCGTCTGGCTGCACGAGCAGATGAGCAGCAGCAGGTGCAACGACAATCTGAGCCCAATGCAGTTGAGGAGCGTTTTATGGCCGCGCTGATGCAGCAGCCCGTACGTTTTATGGGAATGCCGGATTGTGCCGCCAACTTCTTTGTTGACAATAATTCAATTTTGCAACTATACTCGCGCGCTTTTTCGATGAATACGGATGCCAAAGACGACAATACCGACATCGCGAGACAATTGGCCCAGGAATACCCTGACAGCCAAACCATGATTTCTCGCTGGGTGAATCAGGCAACCGTTCAGGATATTGAATTCAAGAGTTTGTTATTGGATATGGAAGCCAATGATATCCGTCGGCGCATCAAGCGCGGGCTGAGTCTGCAGGATGCCATACCGGTGCAAGCCCGGCTGCGTGAAATACAACAAGAGCAGCGCATACTTACTGAACAGATGCATGAAACAGGAGCATAACCGCATGTCGAAAAATAGTCAGGAACAGATCTCCATCCACGAACTCGGCACCTTGATGGCCAAGGGCAAACAGGCCGGCTTTATTACCTATGATGAGCTGAACAAACACTTGCCCGGCGGGCTGGTTTCCGCTGATCGGGTGGAAGAGCTAATCAATCGCTTCACCGAAATGGGTGTGGAGGTTGTCGATCCGGAACGCGCGCCAACCGGTGCCTATGCGATGCGCAAGGATCGTCTGCGCAAGGAAGATTCCGCCCTGCGCGCGGATACGTCACAGCTCGGAACGGTGGTACGCATTGATGATCCTGTGCGTATGTATCTGCGTGAAATGGGTACGGTGGAACTGCTGACGCGTGAAGGTGAAATTGAAATTGCCCGTCGTATTGAAGAAGGTCGCATGCAGGTGCATGAAGCCATCTGCCTGTGCCCGTCCACATTCCGCGAGATTATGCTGCTCGGGGAACGCATTATCGAAATCCGCGATGAAGCGCTGGAACTCGAAGAGGAACCGAACTTTCGCGACATTATTGATGTGGATGAAAAGGTCATTAACGCGGCTGCGATCAAGGAATACGAGAATCGCATGAGCCGCAGTGAGGACGGCGATGATGAGCCGGACGAATCAGAAACCAAGCTGGATGGCGAACAGCTGACTGCCGCCATCAAGGCGCGTACAGCTACCCCGGATGGCACCCCGATGATGGAGACTGTCATCACCAAGGAAGAGCAACTGGAAGAGGCGCTGGGGCATTTTGCTAATGCCAAAGCATTTCATGATCAGTTTATCGCGCTGAAAAAACAGCTTTCCAAACGACCGAATGATGTAAAATTACTGGCAAAAAGCCGCGAGGTGCTGGATGGCATGTTGATGGAGCTGGTCAGCATTCCATTTTCGCCGCGTCAGCTCGACAGATTGGTGCAGCGCTTTAAAAATGCGGTAGACCGCGTGCGTCGATTTGAACGTACCATTCGCGATTATGCGCTCAAGTCCCGCATGCCGCGCAAGTTATTTCTGGAAACATTCCCTCCTAACGAGACCAATGAGCGCTGGGTTGATGATGTCATCAGGCAAAACAAAGAAGCTGTTTGGGTTGAACGGATTGAGGATGTCACCGGCAAGATCAAGGAAAACCAGCGTCGCTTGAAACGTGTCGAGCAGGAAACTGAAATGGATGTGGTCGAGCTCAAGACAGTAGCTCGCAAACTGACCATGGGCGAAGCCAAAATGCGCCAGGCCAAGCGTGAAATGATTGAAGCCAATTTGCGCCTGGTGATTTCCATTGCCAAGAAGTACACCAATCGCGGCCTCGGATTTCTTGATCTGATTCAGGAAGGCAATATCGGCCTGATGAAAGCGGTAGAAAAATTTGAATGGCGTCGTGGTTATAAATTCTCTACCTATGCGACATGGTGGATTCGACAGGCCATCACCCGCTCGATCGCCGATCAGGCTCGAACCATTCGTATTCCGGTGCACATGATTGAGACGATCAATAAAATGATGCGTGTTTCTCGCCAGATTGCGCAGAGGATCGGTCGCGAGCCAACGCCGGAAGAATTGGCTGAATATCTCGAACTACCGGTCGAGAAAGTCGAGCAGATTCTGGAAGTGGCCAAGGAACCCGTGTCGCTGGAAACACCGATTGGCGATGATGAAGATTCGCAACTGGGCGATTTTGTCGAAGATGAAAAAGCCGAAAATCCACTCGATGCAACAGTTGGGGCAGCACTGGCTGAAGCAACGCTGGAGGTATTGGAAAACCTGACCGACCGCGAGCAGAAAGTATTAAGAATGCGTTTTGGCATTGGCATGAACACCGATCACACGCTGGAAGAAGTTGGCAAGCAGTTCGGCGTGACGCGTGAACGTATTCGCCAGATCGAAGCCAAGGCACTGCGCAAATTACGTCACCCCTCACGCGCACAGAAGCTGAAAACCTTCGCTGATTCGCCCGATACGGCCATGCAGGTGGAAAGCACGGCTCGCTAACATGGTGCTGATTTATTGCGACCTGCAATAAATCGCAATAAATCAGCACGCTTCATCACTGCGACCAAGTAGCAATCAAAAGGAGATCATTTGATCTCCTTTTTGTTTTTCACAACGACTTATTTCATGCTGCGCAAGATTAAGCTGGCGGGATGTGAATGCGCTCAATCGCCGTCGCCATCCGCGTTGACGGGTCGATGCTGACCAGGGTGGCGAAAATCGAGGCACCACGTTCCACCGCCTCAAAACGTTGCGGTAGCCGTTTCACCATGCGCCTCAGCGCACCATCCACTTTCATGCCGATGATGGATTGATAGGAGCCGGTCATGCCGATGTCAGACTGGTAAGCAGTACCCGATGCATGGATGATGTCATCACAGGTCGGGACATGCGTATGGGTGCCATATACAAACGAGGCCTGACCATCCAGATACCAGCCCATGCCCATTTTTTCACTGGTTGCTTCGGCATGCATATCCACCACAATGGCGTTGACGTCGGCGGGGATATCTTGCATGGCCTGATCAACGGCAGCAAACGGGCAATCCCATGAACCCATAAATACCTGCCCGATCAGGTTGA
>CAZDFL010000131.1:0-4318 GCA_964504835.1 uncultured Zetaproteobacteria bacterium | reverse complement strand
GCTCGCATGGAACCGACTTTTGGCGGTATTAATCTCGAAGATATCAAAGCGCCGGAATGCTTTATTATCGAAGAAGAACTGAAAAAGCGCATGAATATCCCGGTGCTGCATGATGATCAGCATGGCACTGCCGTGATTATGGCCGCCGCCATTCTCAATGCGTTACTTTTACAGAACAAGAAAATTGAGGACATCAGAGTAACCTGTCTGGGTGCCGGAGCTGCCGGCTTTGCCTGCATGAAATTGATCGAACAACTCGGTGTGAAACGTGAAAATATTCTCTTTCTGGATCGCAAGGGTGTGATTAGCAAAGACAGGGAAGAAGCGTTGCCGCCACACAAACAATATTTTGCTACGGATCGCCCCGAACGTACGCTGGCTGAAGCCATGAACGGAACGGATGTGTTTGTTGGTTTATCGCAGGGCAATATTGTCAAACCGGAGATGATTGAATCGATGGCGGACAGGCCCATCGTATTTGCCATGGCCAACCCCGACCCGGAAATTGCCTATGAGCTTGCCATGGCCACGCGCAGTGATCTGATTATGGGGACAGGCCGTTCCGACCATCCCAATCAGGTCAATAATGTGCTTGGCTTTCCGTTCCTCTTCCGGGGAGCGCTCGATGCGCGTGCTACCACATTCAACGAGGAAATGAAGGTTGCCGCCGTCCATGCACTGGCCAGTCTGGCTCGTCAGGATGTGCCAGCCTCGGTATTGAAAGCATACGGCATCAATGAGCTGCGCTTCGGTCCGAAATATATTCTACCCAAACCGTTCGATCCGCGCCTGATTGAGGTGGTGCCCGTTGCAGTTGCGAAAGCAGCCACGGATACCGGCGTGGCTCGTAAACCATTAGAGGATGCCAACGCTTATGCTCAGGAACTGGCAGGCCGCATTGATTCGTCTCGATTGTTTATGCGCATGATTACAGAAAAAGCGCAGGCCAATCCGCTTCGGATGGTGTTGCCCGAAGGCGAGGATGAAACGGTGATTCGTGCCGCCATTGAAATGAAGGAATCCGGTGTTGCCACACCCATCCTGATTGGCCGTCAGCATAAAGTGGAATGCGTGTGCAAGGAATCCCAACTGGATATTGATGGCATTATCCTGATTGACCCGCTGGTAGAAGATGCCCGTTTCGAGGATCTGTCAGCCGCCTATTATGCACTGCGTCAACGTCACGGCATTCTGCCCGACAGTGCAGCCAAGATGCTGCGCAATGATATCAATGTGCTTGGCGCTATGCTGGTGCGTCAGGGTTTTGCTGACGGGATGCTATCAGGCCGCACCGCCCATTACCCGGATGCGCTCAGGCCGATGCTCAAGGTACTCGGCCATGATAACAACGGTAAAGCTCACCATGTCTACGGCATGTATCTGATGATTATGGAAAACCGCGCCTATTTCCTCAGCGATTGCACTGTGAATGTGGATATGGATGCCGAACAACTGGCTGAACTGGCCGAGCTATCAGCGGACACGGCCATTTCGCTGGGTTGTGACGCTCGTCTGGCCATGCTGTCGTTCTCTAATTTCGGTAGTGCGGATCATGCGGAAACGCGAAAAGTGGCAGAAGCCACCCGCTTATTGCATGAGCATTTTCCTGATCTGGAAGTTGATGGAGAAATGCAGGCGGATACGGCGGTCAATGGCGCGATTTTGGGTCAATACCCGTTCAGCAAACTCAAGGAACCGGCCAATGTATTGATTTTCCCAACCATGCAGGCGGGCAATATTGCCTATAAATTACTGCGTGAACTCGGTGGCGGCACAGCCATCGGCCCGATTTTACTCGGTTTGCCGCAACAGGCTCATGTGCTTCAAACAGGTGCAAGTGTGGATGATATCGTCAATATGGCTGCCATCGCTGCGGCGCGTGCAGCAGATGCCTAGTTTGGTTTCGCCGAATTGGGGATAACAACAGCCCGAACTTTGGCCGGTGTCAGTGGCTGTTTGCAATGGCTGCACACCACTTCCGGCTCAACAGTTTTTCCGCAAGCCTGATGTTGCAGCTTGATGCCGTGGCTGTGGCCATCATTTAGCCAGCGATTACCCCAGCGCATCATGGTCAGCAGCACCGGAAACAGATCGCGCCCTTTTGGCGTGAGTCGGTAGTCAAAACGCTGCGGTCGTTGCTGATAGGACACTTTTTTAAATATCCCGGCCTGTTGCAATCTGCTCAGGCGATCGGCAAGCACCTTCTTGGAGATGCCCAAGTGCTTCTGCATCGCATCAAAACGCCTGACACCGTAAAACACATCGCGTATGATTAGAAAACTCCAACGATCACCGACAATCTCAAGTAAGCGGGTGATGGGGCAGGTATCATGGGGTGGGGGCGCTTCCATGTGGAAAGTATAGCAGGTATTTAAAAGAAACCCACTTTATATTGTATGTTTTATTAAGAAACTATATAGGTTTCTATTAGAGACTATGTGGGAGTGAGTGGTTGACAACAGACGGAGGCTAACGTGCGCAGTAATATAAACCTGTTAAGCAAGCTGAATTTTCTTTCTGCACGGCGTCGTTTTGAATTGTATCCGCCTTACTTTCTGATGCGCGTCAAAGTGATCGAACTGGCGGAGGACTGGAGCATGGCGCGTATTCGTTTGCCGTTAAACTGGATATCTGCAAATGATGCCGGGAACATGTTTGGCGGTTATCAGGCCAGCCTTGCTGATCCGGTTCCGGCATTGGCGTGTCTGAGAAAATTCACGGGTTATCGAGTGGCCACCAAAAAACTGGAACTGGATTTCATCAGGGTTGGCAATTCCGACCTGATATTGCATTTTGATTTTGAGGCGCAAACAGAACATGATATCCGCTTGGCACTGGAAGAACATGGTCATGCCACGCCATGTTTTACAATGAGCTACGTGCGAGACGATGGACAAGTCTGCACCAGAATCAAAAACACCGTCGCCATCCGACCCAAGGGGTATATCAACAAGCATGAATAAGCAGGTGGACAATTCTCAGTCGCACCGGATCCGACAAGCCTTTAAACAGGGGGAGTAAATGCATCCTCGCATCTTATGCGCTGGATGGCGCATGTCCAATCATCCCTGGCGATGTTCAAGGCCGTGTCGACAACCTCAAAAGCGGACAGTTCTACCAGGGATAAAAGCGGATACTTTCATTTTGCGCCTGCGCGCAAGCCACTGTTGCTTGCAATCCGATGATTTGATCTTAATATGCGCCGCCACTGCACGGGCGACTGTGCAGAAACATACCTTGCTCCGGACGCGCATCATCGTACCGGGGCGTACGTAAGTACACCTAGAGGAGCGCCGTTTGTATTACGAAACTATTTTTATCGTTAATCCTGATATCTCTCAGGAAAACACCGAAGCACTGACTGATGAGCTGATCAGTAAAGTCGAAAAAGTCGGTGGCCGCATTGTTAAACGCGAAAACTGGGGTTCACGTCCGTTGGCATATTCCATTGCCAATCGTAAACGTGGCAACTATATCCTGCTTGTCACCGACGGCAGTCCCGAAGCCATCAAAACGCTGGAACACGCGATTAGTCTGGAAGAACGCATTATCCGCACGCTGACTACCCGTTTGACCGAATTATCCGACAAACCATCACCATTGCTGCGTCGCGCTCAGGCTGCGGCCAAGCGTGAAGAAGAAGCGGCTGAAAAGAAAGCCTCTGACGAAGCCGCTGCTGCTGAAGCAAGTACGGAAACAAGCCCAAGCGAAGAAACTGCGGCTGAAGCTACTGCTGATGCCCCGGCTACAGAAAGCAAGGAAGCAGATGGAGCAGCAGCCAGCGCCTGAGTTTAACCGCGCCCGTGTGTCGGGCCGGCTCGGACATATACGCAAGCGCTGGATGCCGGATGGCTCGCTGGCGTTAATTGCCGAACTGGTCACGCACCGCCCTAAACTGGGGCCGGTTCGGGTTGGTGTTCAGGATGAACAGCCTATGCCTTTGCGCGCCAGTGGTGATATCGTCAATGCAATGATGGCCCTTGATGGCCGCCATGTGATGATTGATGGTTGTTTGCGCAGACGTTTTTACAGCAGGGACGGTGAACCTTGCTGGGGACAGGTGGAAATTTGGGTCGATTCGTGCCGGTTGTCCGAGCAAGCCTCGCAATCAACCGCATATAGCCCCGTAGACGCCGACAAGAGATAACAGGAGTACGAGATGAGTGAAGAAGTAAAAAAAGCAGCACCTGCACAGTCTGATCGCCCGCAGACCGCACGTCCGCAAGGTGATCGTCCGCAAGGTGATCGTCCACAAGGCGCACGCCCGCAAGGTGATCGCCCACAGGGCGCTCGTCGCCCGCAAGGTGATCGCCCGCAG
>CAZDFL010000130.1:0-4357 GCA_964504835.1 uncultured Zetaproteobacteria bacterium | reverse complement strand
GGCGGCTGGATTTTTACGCCCGAGTGAGTGGCTCAGATTTGAGCATGGTATAATGGCCTTGTAAAAAGCCTGTCTATCCCGGTTTATTCAGGCTAGGGGGTGGCATAGCTCTTGCTCGTTGATGCTTCATGGCCATTTACCTTGCCCATCAGGGGCTACAGCAAATGATGCAGCTGGAAACAATTATGATAGTCGATCCGGATGCGCAAACAATAATGCAGAAGGCAATCAGCAATGCCGGTTTTGATGTCATTCAAGCTGCATCCGGTCAGCAGGGGCTGGATTTGTGCAGCGGGCAAATGCCGGCTCTTGTGCTCATGAATACGCACATGGCGGATATGGATGGCATTACTTTTTGCCGTAATTTACGTGCCATGCCTACGGCTAAGGATGTGCCGATTGTCATCGTGACGGAAGATGATGATGTCGATATAATCAGGCAGGCTTATGACAGTGGCGCAACCGATTTCATCATCAAACCAGTCAACTGGCAGTTGTTGCCTTACCGACTGCAGTTTATTTTGCGTGCCAGCACAGCCATGCGTTCGGCCAGAACCAATGAACGTCTGTTGGCTGAAGCGCAACGCATTGCCCGCATGGGCAACTGGACCTGGGATTTAAGTAACGAAGATATGCATGTGTCCGATGAGATATGTCGTATTTTCGATGTTCCCATGGCCTCTCCCTGTGTGTTCCATCAGCTGTTTATCAATGCCATTCATGAAGAGGATAAACAAGCGCTGGAGCGGGCTATCGAACGCGCCTTGGCAGGTGACACTGCCGATTTGGAATTGCGCATTCGTCGCCAGGATGGCATGCAACGAACGCTGATGATGCATGCCGAAAGCAATCCGCAGGCAGGCAACAATCATTTGCTCGGAACCATGCAGGATATCACTGATCGAAAAAAAGCCGACGAAGCGATCCGAAAACTGGCATTTTATGATCAGGTGACCGGACTACCCAACAGAACTCTGTTCAGGGAACATTTGAGTATGGCCATACACCATGCCAAGCGCAATGGTACGAAAATCGCTGTCTTGTTTCTCGATCTGGATAATTTCAAACGCATTAACGACAGTCTGGGGCATGTTGCCGGCGACCAATTACTGCAAGAGGTCTCCAGCCGATTAAAGCAAAGTATCCGCTCCACAGACATTGCCTCTACAGATCATTTTCCCCCGCAGCCTGACGATGCAAATCAGCACTCTCTGGCTCGGCTTGGCGGCGATGAATTCACCGTCATGCTGGTGGATCTGAAAAATGAAAAGCAGATCAATATTGTATCTGATCGTATTCTGGAAAGCCTGAACGAACCATTCATGCTGGCCGGTAATCGCGTCGTGGTCACCTCCAGCATTGGTGTTGCCATTTACCCTGAAGATGGTGATGACATTGATACTTTGCTCAAACACGCGGATGCGGCCATGTATCAGGTGAAATCCAGCGGTCGCAATGGCGTATTCTTTTATGATGATGAATTACGCCGGCAGAGTGAGAATCGTCTCCAGCTTGAGGGTGAACTATACCATGCTCTGGAACATGATGAGATGACACTGTTCTATCAACCCAAGGTGGCGGTCAATAGTCTGCAAGTCTCGGGGTTCGAGGCTTTGATTCGATGGATTCACCCGGATAAGGGTATGGTTCCACCACTGGATTTCATTTCTGTGGCGGAGGATTCCGGGCTGATTATTCCAATGGGGAAATGGGTGATTCGAACTGCCTGCCGTCAACATCAGGCCTGGCTCAAAGCAGGTTTCGGCCCGATCAATATTTCTGTCAACCTTTCATGTCACCAGTTTGCAGATCGTCAATTGCTGCACGCTGTTCGCGACATCCTTGAAGAAACCGGCATGCAACCGAAATACCTGGAATTTGAAATTACCGAAAGCGTCTTGATGCAGGATGCCGACACGGCCATGCTGGTGCTCGGTGAAATAAAAAAGATGGGCATGAAGATATCCATTGATGATTTTGGCACCGGCTATTCCAGCATGGCCTATCTCAAGCATTTTCCCATAGATGTGCTGAAAGTGGATCGCTCGTTTATCATGGATATTCCTGATGATGAACTGGAGGCCACCATTACAACGGCCATCGTCAAGCTGGCGCATGCGCTGAATCTCACCGTTGTTGCGGAGGGTGTCGAAAATGTCGAGCAACTGCACTTCCTGAGCGCTTTGAACTGTGATCAAATTCAGGGCTATTTGTTCAGTCCGCCAGTCCCGGCAGACAAGGCAGCGCGGCTGATCAATGAGGCATTTACGATCGGAAAGAACTGATTGGTCGCCTAGTATTTCTGTAGTGAGCTATCCACATCATCAATCCAGCGCAAGATGCCACCGGCCAGATTTTTGATGTCCGAATACCCTTTGGATTGCAGAAGTTCGACCGCCTGCGCCGAACGGCCTCCCAGTTTACAGTGCACAACCACAGGCCGGTCTGACGGCACTTCAGCGTAGCGTCCGGCGATTTGCCCCAGCGGGATTTTATGCGTTCCGGCAATGGCACAAATGCTAATCTCATGCGGCTCGCGAACATCAAGCACATACAAATCGGGATCGCTATCCATCATGGTTTTCAATTGTGCCGGGGTAATATCATAATCTGCCATTTCTTCTTCCTCCTCTTGCGTTTCCGTCGGCGGCAAGCCGCAGAATTGTTCGTATTCAACCACATCGCCAATGCTCGGCTTATCGCCACAGGCCGGGCACGATGGATCGCAGCGCAATTTCACTTCGCGGAATGTCATCGCCATGGCATCATATAACAGTAGCCGACCGGAGAGTGTGGTGCCCTGACCCAGAATAATTTTCACCGCTTCGGTAGCCTGAATCACACCGATCACGCCCGGCAATACGCCAAGCACGCCGCCTTCCGCACAGGATGGCACCAACCCCGGAGGTGGCGGTTCGGGATACAGGCAGCGATAACATGGTCCGCGCTTATCTCCCTCATCGAAATTGAATACGGTAGCTTGCCCCTCAAACTGGAAAATCGAGGCATAAATGAGCGGCTTGCCTTCCAGTACACAAGCATCGTTGACCAGATAACGGGTGGGGAAATTATCCGTACCATCGACGATGACATCATACTGGCTGATAATCTCGCGCACATTATCGCGCCGAATGCCATCGCCATGCAGGTTCACGATCAGGTGCGGATTGATGCCAATCAATTTATCGCGCGCGCTCTCCACCTTGGGTCGGCCAATATCGGCGGTGGAATGGGCAATTTGGCGCTGCAAATTGGAATCATCGACGACATCGAAATCCACCAGTCCGATGGTGCCGACGCCTGCTGCCGACAAATAGAGCGAAATCGGACTGCCGAGCCCGCCCGTGCCGATGCACAGCACTTTGGCCAGTTTCAGCTTTTCCTGACCCTCAAGTCCCACCTGCGGCAAAATAATATGCCGGTTAAACCGCGCCAGTTCCGCCGCACTCAAAATATCAGACATAGTCACTCCTCAATGCTTCACCACAGAGTACACAGCGTTTCACAGAGTAAGTCAAAGGCAGGAAACGCAGATGAACACGGATACCCCAAGCTACCTTCTCTGCGCAAGGTGGTATTTATCAAGATTGAATAGACAGTTGACCGCCATGCAGGGCGTTATTGGATTACAGCGTACGTCATTAACTGACGCTTGGTGATGCGTATGCATGAGCCGCGTTTGCGTAAGCAGAACCGCCGTGTACGGGGCTGTACGCACGGTGGTGTGGGAGGGGGAGTCAGCAATGGCTTTCCCTACCTGATTGCAGGCGAATCACGATTAGTTCAATCACATCACCTCGATGCTCTTCCCAAATCTGGCGGGTTTCCGGATGTCCCAGCGGGTTGAGTTTTAACTCTAACTGGCGCAAACACTGGAAATCGTGACGTCGGGGAAACAGGCGCATGATCGGATTGGGGCGCATTGTCTTGCCCACGATGGACGGGTCGATGCGAAAGCCCAGCCAAATCATATTCTGCTCCAGCAGGCTGGCAAACAAAGTCGTTGCATCCATTGCCATCGGCTCGGAGCTACCAAGATCGGACATGCTGATGGTATCGAGTTTTAACGGCACCCTTTCATCACTGCTGTCGCTCATCAGACTGTCCAGCAGATAGCGCAACGAGCGATGCATATTATACACTTGCACAGAATTGGCGTGATACATCAAATAGGAAGCGTGGGCGACGTAGGCACCATAGAATTCAGTCGGTACAACCACATTCACTTCCATATCAAGCGGGAAACGATCCAGCTCATGTTGCAGCATACGCGCCTGTTTGCGCGTATCCACAATGGCAAATAACTGCGGATGATTACCTTCTTCTTCAGCCAGCGAAAAAGTATGGGATAATACCG
>CAZDFL010000129.1:0-4369 GCA_964504835.1 uncultured Zetaproteobacteria bacterium | reverse complement strand
ATTATGAGCAGGGTCGCTTCCGGAAATTAACGGGTGATTTTTTTGCCCATCAGCTCAAGGTATTCAAGGTCAATGCGCTGTCGTTCCCGATTATGGAGTTGCTGGCCGGTTTCGGTATTGCCGGCGTTCTGCTGTATGGTGGTATGCGGGTGGCATCGGGTGAAACCACAGCCGGTACGCTGGTATCGTTTCTGGCCGCTGTGATTATGCTTTATGAGCCGGTCAAACGTTTATCTCGGGCTAATAATGATATCCAGCAGGGGTTGGCGGCCAGCCAGCGTATTTTTGAATTGCTGGATGAGCCGATTGAAGTGCATGATCATGAACAGGCGCGAAGCCTGCCTCCATTCTCCAATGCGATCAGGTTTGAGCAGCTGAGTTTAACCTATTCAGGCACGGATAAAGCGGTATTGAAGGATATTAATTTTTCAGTAGCTGCCGGTGAAGTGGTGGCGCTGGTTGGGCGTAGCGGCGCGGGTAAAACATCGCTGGTGAATCTGGTGCCACGTTTCATGGATGTTACGGCAGGCCGCCTCACCATTGATGATATGGATGTGCGTGACCTGACCCAGGCTTCTTTGCGCAGTCAGATTGCGCTGGTGACGCAGGAGATTATCCTGTTCAATGATACGGTGCTGAGCAATATTGCTTATGGGTATGATAATATCGATCAGCAACAGGTGGAGGCCGTAGCCAGAGCTGCCAATGCGCATGAGTTTATCGAAAAATTACCGCAGGGTTATGAAACGCTGATTGGCGAGCGCGGCGTCATTCTCTCCGGTGGTCAGCGCCAGCGTTTGTCGATGGCCAGAGCCTTGTTAAAAGATGCGCCGATTCTGATTCTGGATGAAGCGACCAGTGCATTGGATACCGAATCCGAGCGTCTGGTGCAGCATGCGATTGATCGGCTGATGCAGGGGCGTACGGTGATTGTGATTGCCCATCGCCTGTCCACCATTCGCCATGCTGATCGTATCGTGGTACTCGATGACGGGCATATTGTGCAGATGGGCAGACATGATGATTTACTGGCCGAAGGCGGTCTGTATGCCGAGCTGTATCATCTGCAATTTGAAAGCCGTGTTGGAGCGTCCGACATCGAAGCAGAGTAAGCATGAAAGATCGCCTGCTCATTTGGTTATTGCCGCGCCTGATCAAGCTTGTCTTCCTGTTTCTGGTCAACACCATTCGCTGGCAGACAGTCGGAAAATCATACGACCCGGATGATCCTCAGCGTAATCTGTATACCTTCTGGCATGCCCGCATGTTAATGATTCCACGCCTGTCCAGAGGCATCTGGCATGGTTATATGCTAATTTCTTCGCATAGGGACGGCGGTTTTATTGCTGACACCATGCATTTGCTTGGCATTGAAACCGTAAGGGGCTCAAGCACGCGCGGTGGCGCTCGCGCCATGCGAGCAATGCTCAGAGCAGTGAAGGATGAAAACAGACATCTGGCGATCACCCCCGATGGCCCTAAAGGGCCGCGTGAAAAAGTGCAGAAGGGTACGATTCAACTGGCGCTCAAAGCCGAGTTACCGATTATCCCGGTTTGTTACGCCACCAAACGCCACTGGCGCATCAATTCATGGGATTGTTTTTATATTCCGCAACCGTTTACACGCGGTGTGTTTGTGTTTGGTGCGACCGTTACCGTAGAGCCTGATGAAGATATGGATGCGGCAATCGCGCGCGTCCAGAAATCCATGGATGATGCCCAACACAAGGCCGATAGCTATTTTGAGTAAGTTTTTGGCTAAATGCGACCCGGCGATGTTGCTTCCATAACGAGTACGATGAAATCACACATTCAGGCTATGGCGCATGAATTCGGCTTTGCGCGGTGCCGGGTGACGCATCCGCAAATTTCCGGCTTGCATGGCCAAGCCCTGCAAGACTGGGTGAAATCGGGCAAGCAGGGCAATATGAGCTGGATGGCGGAAGAGGTGCGCATGCAGCGGCGTATTGCGCCAGAGTCTATGCTGGTCGGGGTTCGTTCGGTGATTGCGGTGGCCATGCCGTATACGCCTCCGGATTATAGGCTGGATGAGGCGAGTGCAGCACAGGATGCTGGCGTGATTACAGCTTATGCACACGGCGATGATTATCATGATGTGATGAAAAAACGGCTCAAGGCGCTGGCGGCTGAACTCGATGCCTTGCTGGGTAAACATGATCAGCGGGTATTTGTCGATACCGCCCCGGTTCTGGAGCACGCCTTGGCTGCAAGCGCCGGTTTGGGCTGGCAGGGAAAGCATTCGCTGACTATTGACCGTGATCTGGGTTCGTGGTTTCTGCTTGGAGAGATTTTTACCACGGCGAAAATTGAGCCGGACGAAGCGGCCATCAATCATTGTGGCACATGTTCGGCCTGTATGGATGTGTGTCCTACCCAAGCTATCGTGGCCCCCTATGTGGTGGATGCGCGATTGTGCATTTCTTACGTGACGATTGAGTTTGATGGTTTCATCCCGCATCCGTTGCGGCCTTTGATGGGCAACCGGATTTATGGTTGTGATGATTGTCAGCTGGTGTGCCCGTGGAATGACCATGCTGTTCGCCGCGATGCTGAAGCTGATCTCCTTAGACCAAGGGGGGAGAATCATTTGCCCGATCTTGTTAGTCTGCTGCGTCTGGATGAGGCCGGATTCCGGCAGCGCTTTCGCAAATCGCCAGTTCGGCGCACAAAGCGGCGCGGCTTGTTACGCAATGTCTGCATCGCCATGGGTAATTCCGGTCAGGCTGCATTTGTGGATGATCTGGTGACGGTTCTGGACGATGACGAGCCGCTGATTCGCGGCCATGCTGCATGGGCGCTGAGCCGGTTAGCGGGTGTGAATAATAGCGATAGCATCACTCAGGTTTTGAATGCCTGTCTGGATAACGAGAACAACGCTGACGTGCTTGAAGAAATTCATGCAGCGATCGAACACACAAGGAGAACGTATGAGCACACCTAAAGCATTTATTTTTGACCTGGATGGCACACTGGTGGACGCATTACCGGATATTCAGGCCAATGCCAATCGGGCGCTGGAATCGTTGGGCTATGATTTGCGGCTGAGCCTGGCCGAGACGCAACCGCATGTCGGCGGCGGGGCGCACAAGCTGGCCTCCAATGTGTTGGCCTTGCCGATGGAGCACGATGAAACCATGGCACTATATCATGCCTTCGCCGATATTTATGAACAGCATCCGGCTGATTTCGGTAAACCATTCCCCGGCGTGATGACGGTGCTTGATACGCTTAAGGCAAAAGGCATTCCGTTTTCCTGTGTGACAGCAAAACCGGCCAAGGCACGCGTTAAAGTGCTCGATGCGCTGGGTTTGACGCCGTATCTGACGCTGGCGTTGTCACCTGAGGACGGTTTTGCCAAAAAACCTGCGCCGGATATGTTGTGGCAATGTTGCAAGGCCATGGGCGTGGATGCATCTGAAACGGTGATGGTGGGTGATACCCGTTTTGATGTCGAAGCCGGTTTTAATGCAGGCTGCCATACGGTCGCATTCGCCGAACACGGTTATCAGGATGTGCCGCCGGAATATGCTGATCGGGTCGTGTCTTTGCCCCAATTTACTGATTTATTGAAATTGATAGATGACTGAGGTTTTGATGAAAGCCCATCGAGTGACTGGTATTTATGCCATTCTCCCCGCCGATCTGGACACGGGTGAGTTGCTGGAAAAAGCCGAAGCGGCGCTGAAAGGTGGCGTGCGAATCCTGCAATTTCGCGATAAAAAACATGGCTATAAGCGGCAAATCAAACGAGCCAAAGCATTGCGCAGTTTAACACACGATTATGACGCCTGTTTCATTATCAATGATTCCGTTGCACTGGCCTGCGATGCCGATGCCGACGGGGTACATCTGGGGCGCGATGATGCGCCCAATCTGATTCAGCTCAGAAATGACGTGGGCGATGATTTTCTCATTGGTATTACCTGTCGGGCCGATGCGGCTTTTGCCCAATCAGTGTTAAAAGACGGGGCGGACTATGTTTCGTTCGGAGCGGTGTGGAAGACGCATTCAAAACCAGAAGTGCCGGAAATCGGCGTGCATCGGCTGGCCAAGGCGCGAGCCATGTTTCCCGATGCCAATCTCTGCGCCATTGGCGGTATCACGGTCAATAATATCGCCCAGGTGAAAGCCGCAGGTGCGGATTGTGCGGCAGTGATTTCCGGTCTGTTTGCAGCAGACGATATTCAATCCAGAGCCTCCGATCTGGTTGCGTTGTGGAACAGGGCATGAGTGAATCGAACAAACCCCGTCCTGTCTGTCTGACTATCGGTGGTTCCGATTCCTGTGGCGGGGCAGGGGTTCAGGCTGATCTGCGTGTGTTTGAAGCGCTGGGCGTACACGGCTGTTC
>CAZDFL010000128.1:0-4386 GCA_964504835.1 uncultured Zetaproteobacteria bacterium | reverse complement strand
TCATTCAGATGGCTCATTACCTGGGTTTTGAAGTGATTGCAGAAGGTGTGGAATCGGCATCGGAATGGCGTCGACTGGAGCTACTGGAGTGTGATCGGGCGCAAGGCTATTACATGGGCAAACCCATGCCCTGTGATCAGCTTGAAGTTTGGATGTCGGAGTCGCCATGGGGCGCAAAGGCTGTTGTTGGCGAGGAAAAAACTCAGTCAGAAACCAGTAAATCATGAAACAGATCGCGCACCTGCTGCATGCGGGCATGTAACGCAGCAGGCGTAGTAATCGAAGCATGGCGGCGCATGGTTTCCCATTCGGTTGCCATCGGATCATTCGGCAATTTGCCGATCGAGCGCCATAACTCGACCCGCAGCGCATTCTCCATCTGGCGGTAGTTCAGATAGGTTTCGGCCAGAAAACCGGTATGTTGATGCCAGCCGTCTGGCGCGCTTGATGGAAGCTGGTGCAGGATATCCACCGTACGCTTTGCACTGCCGCCGAAAGCGAGCCGCGCAAACTGAGCCAGAAACTCAATATCCACCAGACCGCCGGCATCCTGTTTCAGATTGATGATCGCATCGGACTTGCTGGCCAGATGATCGAGCATTTTTTGGCGCATACTCACCACGTCAGCAGCCAGCATGGCGGCATCGCGCTGCACGCTCAAAACTTCGCCAACCACCGCATCAACGCGTTGCCTGTCCGCCGCAGCTCCTGCCACCGAACGCGCCCGGCATAATGCCTGATGCTCCCATGTCTGCGCTTCATTGAATTGATAATCACGGAACCCCGCCAGACTTGTAACCAACACGCCCGATGCACCGGAGGGACGCAGACGGGCATCGAATTCAAATCCGGCTCCGAACGGCGGCTTGCCGGTCAGATACTGAATCATGCGTCGACCAAGGCGCTGGGCATGTTCACCCATACTCCGTTTTCCCAATGTTGCTCGCGGATCATCATGCGCCAGCACAAAGACCATATCGAGATCAGAGACTAAACCCATTTCGCGCGAACCGTGCTTGCCCATGGCCAGCGCCACAAAGGGGAAGTCGGCAGGCAACTTCATTTGTTGCAAACACAGGCGCAGCACAGCCTGCGTAGCTGCATCAGCCACATCGGCCAACCAAGCGCCAATCATCATCGCATCGGCTGTATGGGCATCGATAGCCAGCGCCGATAACAATCGGCCCCGATCCACCCAGCGTCCGATATCGGCCAGCATTTGTTCCACATCATCGAAATCGTGCAGACTGTCCAGACGGCGACAAATATCCCCGATATCGGTTGCACTGTTTTCAACCGTCAGCGGCCACTCCAGCCATGAGGGATCTTTGACAATATGATCAGCCAGATAACGGCTGGCCGAGAGCACCCCGATCAACCAGTCCAGCGCACCCTGATGCGTGGCCAGCAGATCAACCCAGGTGGCGCGTCCGGCAATTGAGCGCATCAGATCGACCAATGATTCCAGCGCTGTCACCCCGTTGGCATCAGCCAGCCAGCGCGGCATGGCGAAAGACAGAATACGTTCAACCTGCGCCCGGCTACGTTCGGGCAACAGGCCGCGCGATAGATTTACATCAATATTGTGCAGCGCAGCCTGCATGCGGCGTTGCTGATCTGGCTGCAAGACATCCAGTTCGATATGTGCACCGCTCAACCAGCCCTGATTTGTATGATCCCCGGCATCGACCGGTTTGACGAATTTATTGAACGCGGCCTCGACAACAGCGGCATGGCGCTGCATGTGCTGCTCAATATCAGCAATGCCGGTGGCTGCGGCCAGATAATCGTTATAGTCCTCCGGCAGCTTATGGGTCTGCTCGCCGCGCCGAGCCTGAATGGCATGTTCAATGCGCCGCCAGAATCGATACGCTGCCTGCAGTGGTTCGACTTCTGTTGGTTCTATAACGCCTGACTGCATCAATGCATCTATGGCCTTCATGCTCGGCTGCAAACGCAGTTCGGGCTGCCTGCCGCCATGCAATAATTGTAGCGACTGGATAATGAATTCGATTTCGCGAATCCCTCCCCTGCCCCGTTTGACATCAAAACCCGGTGTGATGCCGCTATGGCCAGCCTGCAGATCAATGCGCCGTTTCATCTCGGCCAGCGCCGCCACGGTGGTATAATCCAGATAACGACGATAAATAAACGGGGAAACGCCTTCGATAAAGGCACGCCCCAGCGCCAGATCGCCTGCCACAGGCCGCGCCTTGATTAGCATAGCCCGCTCCCATGTCTGGCCATATTCAAGATAGTGATCGAGCGTGGCATCGAGATTTAATGCAATCGAGGCACCATCGCCGCCGGGGCGAAGTCGCATATCCACCGGCCAGACGATGCCATCATTGGTGCGCTCATTCATCAGCCGAATCAGCATGCGCGAGAGGTAAGCATAATATTCAGATGCGGACACCGATTGGCGTCCGCCAACTGTGGAACCGCTGCCCTGCCAGATAAATAAAGGGTCGACATCGGAGCCAAGGTTCAATTCGCGCCCGCCCAGTTTACCCAGCCCAATCACGCAGAACGAACCGCCCAACAGACGCCCGTAACGCGGCGCAACCAGACGCTCAGCCATGCTCACCGCCTCGCCCAACAAGCCCGAAGCCAGATCGGCAATGGCCTGACAGGATCGATCCATATCGCCGTATAAACCCAACTCCCACCAGATTAAATGGCGATGGGCGCGCTGTTTGCAACGGCGCAGATGGGACATGCAGGCAACCAGATCGCTACTTTCACACGCTGGCACCCAGCTTTCACTACCATCCGGCAACAGCGCGTTATCTGATCCGACAAACAGGGTCTGGCACTCGTCTTCGCTGGCAGTGCGCATGAGCATGGCAAAAAAAGGCGACAGATCAAATAAACGTCTTACATCGGCGTGCAGCTGTTCAGGCGCATGGCGAAGCCATACTACTGTATCATTTATAGGTTCATTTATAGGTTCATTTATAGGTTCACTTACCCAAGACACTGAGGACACCCTGAATTCCCCCTTTCATAAGTTTTCATTCAACTGATAGCGCCCGGTTTTAAGAGCCCCCACAAATTCAATCAATCCCTTATTTTTTAATCCAAGAACATCTCTCTTGGCCGTGCTGATACTCACTTGCCATTGCTCAATGATATCAGGCACATTCATTTTTCTTCCTACCCCGACCTGTTCTATAAACCATAGCTGTCGCTCATTCAGTTCAGCATCATTTACTCCGACATTTACTCCGACATTTCTTGTATCACTGGCTCGCACTTCCGGATGTGGTCTGAATATCACCCGCGTACACATGCCCGGCTCCTGCCATTCCGGTTCAGGGTATCCACCTTCTTCACATGCAGCGCTAATACGCTGCCAGCCACTGCCCCACTGCTCCATGATGTCGAGATCATGAAATATTCGGGCGATGACCGGGTTTCGCACCTGACTCACGCCTGCCTTGAAGCTGTCCAGCGTCATACCAAAGGGGAACATGCCAGGACTCTGGATTTCCAGACGATCAGCAAAGATAGCCACCTGAATCTTCATCCCGGAAATCGCATAGTCCCGGTGCGCCAAAGCATTGACCAGCACTTCGCGCACGGCGACTACCGGATATTCGGGAATATCCTGACGACGGATGGATTCGATCTTTGCAGCCAGTCGCGTGTTGCGTGCAATGAATCGCGGTACCTGTTCCAATGCTCCGAACAGGCCGCCGTCCAGCTCCTGACGATCCAGAAATTTACTTTTATTCGCGCCCTGAAAAAGAGCGCAAGATATATTGCTATCAGGAAAAAACCGGTTTCGAGCCTCTTCTGTGCCAAACAGAATCATGCCTCCATTGGAAGGCGATCGCCCACTGCCATAGCGAATCAGAAGCCCCAATGATTCTTGTGCAGCTTCATCCACAATACGATTTTCATCTGCAAACCAGCGCTGAATTAATGCATCATCCAAATCACCGGAAGTTGCTTCAATACAAGGCATCTGATCAAAGGAATGATTGCTACGGTATCGTTCCAGCTCCGCACACATGGCTTCATCGGCCTGCCTGCTTGTTGAACCAATACGAACATACACGCCGCCCTCGGCGCCTTTCTCTTTCAGATAAAATGGCCCCGGCCAGTGTGCCACTCGAACCAGCAACAGATTTTTCCCATCCGCCGATACCGCTTCAATATCCGGAACCATGGCAGGCGCGATACAATCCGAAATCAGATTTGCCAGCCGTTCTTCATCGGCCTGAACATTATCGACACCGACAATGCTTCCATCGTCAGCACGGCCAACAATCAACGTGCCGCCCGCTGTATTGGCAAACGCCACCAGTGTTTTCAAGATAGGCTTGGGCGAAGACAAATCCCGCTTGAATTCCAGCGTTTTGCCTTCGGGGGCTGAGAGCA
>CAZDFL010000127.1:0-4408 GCA_964504835.1 uncultured Zetaproteobacteria bacterium | reverse complement strand
TTGCCAGCCCCCTTGCCAGCCAAGTTGCCGTGTTGTTCGAGCATCACCAACAGTTTGCCGAATAAACTATTTTTTGCATTGAGAGAACTTTTGGCTCCCTTAGCGGTTGAACCTGCCATGCCGGATAGGCCGGCTCCATGTGTTTGTTCTATCATGCCAACCATAGAGCAGTTTTCAGGCCAAGTTATTTATCATTAAAAATCAATATGTTAGGTTGTTTCGATGCAATTATTTCCGGAAGTTTTTTCCACCCGAAGGCAAAAGTTGCCTTGGTTCACAAAGGTTGATACATATCTTTCCTTATCCAACTGGCCTTGCTACATTGTTGGCCGATATCCACATCGCATAGGAAGAAGCCCATGACCGACTGCCTGTTTTGTAAGATTGCTGCCGGAGTTATTCCGTCCAGCAACGTGTTTGAAGATGATGATGTCTTTGCTTTTCATGATATCCATCCGAAAGCGCCGACGCATGTTTTGGTGATTCCCAAAACACATATCGCCACGCTGACTGACTGCAATGATCCGGCCATGCTGGGCATGTTGATGGATCGAGTACGCATGATTGCCGATGATGTATTGCAACTGGAAGCGGGTTATCGGGTGGTGATCAATGTGCGCGAAGGTGGTGGTCAGGAAGTCTTTCACCTGCATGTCCATATTCTCGGTGGTAAGAAACTACCATTTTGAGCCGCCGCAACGCACGTTCGCGTTCCAGATTAACCGGTCTGCATGATAATCTGGCCGATATTCTGGGCGAAGATTCGCTCACGCAACTCATTGGCATCGCCCGCCTGCGCCGAGCCTGGCCGCATATTGTCGGTGCCATGATGGCTGCACGCACCGAACCGCTACAAATCGAAAACCTGGCCGATGACAGTATCTGTTTGTGGGTCGCTGTCGATCATTCCATCATGGCGCAACAGATTCGTTTTCTGCGCGATGACATTCGCAAAGCCTGTTATAAACACGCCGGGGTGACCAATCTGCATCGCATCCGCTCGCGCGTTCAACCGGGTGCTGGCATCAAAACAAAGCAAAAGCCTGCCAGGCCGACACCGTTGAGTTGGGCTCAAAAGCGCAGGCTTGCGAAAGACGTGGCGAGCATTAAGGATCGCCCGCTCCGAAAAGCGGTCTTCCAGGCGCGCATGTCGCAACTGATGTATGATGATTCGCATAACAATGCGACGAGCAACGATTGATATGAGGTATCATAAGATGAAGAAATTATTACTGTTGGTCATGATTGCCGGTTTTGGCCTGTCCTTAATGGGGATCGTCGATGATGCTGATGCACGCCGTTTCGGCGGTGGTATGAGCTTTGGCAAGCATCGCTCAGTGAGCCCGCCATCCCAGTCGCGCATGTTCAATCAGCGTAAAGCTACGCCGCAACGCTCCGGCGCAGCAGGTCAACGCGGTTCAGCCCGTACCGGCATGATGGGTATGCTGGGCGGTCTGGCGCTCGGTGGCATGTTGGGAGCAATGTTTTTCGGCGGCGCTTTTGAAGGCATCAACCTGTTCGATATTCTGATTATCGGCGGCATCATCGCCTTGGTGCTCATGTTCCTGAAACGACGCGCTGCAGCCGGGCAAACCTCATTTGCCGGTGCTCAACCACCGTCTTCACCTGATTTTTCTCAGGATTTTTCAACTGACGGCGATGCCGATATTGTTGACCAAGCCTCCCATGAACCTGTTGGTGCTGCCCTGCGTCCGGACATCAATGCCAAACATTTCATTCCAGCCGCCAAAGATATATATGTGCGTATGCAAAAAGCATGGGACAACAACGATATTGAAGATATTCGCAAGTTCTGCACTGCCGAGATTGCCGAGCGCATCGGGCGCGATATGAAACCCGGCCAAAGCAATGTTACTGAAGTCGCTACCCTGAATGCCGAGATTGCCGATTCCTGGATTGAGTCCGATCTAGAATGGGTGGCAGTCAACTACAGCGCCATGCTGCGCGAGCAAACACTGGATGATAACGGCGTTACGCTTGATGATCAGACTGCCGAGGTCAACGAAGTCTGGATATTCCAGCACGCCCCGAAATCGGATGATCCAACCTGGTATCTGGCCGGTATTCAGCAAGCCAGCTAAGCATTCCTCTGTTAAAAAAACGCTAGTTCAAACGCGTACAAACAGAGGGGATGCAATCATTGAATCAGCCCGCTACACTGCGCCGCTGTCTTAGTAACTTGAAATGAACAACGTGCGTGTATTGTCTTTTTCCACCCCATGATAACTTCATATCATGGGGTGGAAAAAGACCATGCACGTGAATGGAGGCGTCAGTTATGCCCTGGAGCAACAATGGCAACAACGACAACAATCAGAATCAAAACCCGTGGGGTAATCGTGGCGGGGGTAATCAGACACCACCGGATATTGATGAAGTAATCCGGCGCTTGCAGGAACGCATTGGTAGCATCTTTGGCGGGCGCGGCGGCAAAAGCGGTGGTTCATCCAACGGACCTGAAATTAGCAAGAACATGATCGTCGGCGTGATGGCTGCTGTGCTGCTGTTCTGGGGCGCATCCGGATTTTATATGGTGGCTGCGGATGAAGAAGCTGTAGTACTGCGTTTCGGCAAGCATGTAGCGACCAAGGGGCCGGGCCTGAACTGGGCGATCCCCTATCCGGTGGATAGCGTGGAGAAACTGCCGGTGACGCGTATTCAACGTCTGGAAATCGGGTTCCGTCATTTTAGTGATGGCATTATCCGTAAACGTACCAACGAATCGCTGATGCTGACCAAAGATGAAAATATCGTCGATATTTCGTTTATCGTTCAATACAAGATCAAGAGCGTGGAAAATTTCCTGTTCAATATTGGCAAACCTACCAAGACCGTGCGTGATGCTGCCGAGTCAGCCATCCGCGAGGTGATAGGGCGTACCATGATTGATGACGTGCTGACCACCAAGAAAGCAGAAGTGGAAGTAGAAATGCAGGATTTGATCCAGTCGATTCTGGACAGTTATAAAGCTGGTATCTCCATCAGTACGATTAAACTGCAAGATGTGCAGCCGCCTGAACGTGTGATCAAGGAATTCAAAGATGTCGCTTCAGCCCGTGAGGATAAGGAGCGCGCCAAGAATGAAGCGCAGGCCTATGCCAATGATATTATCCCGAATGCGCGTGGTGAAGCCAAGAAGACTGTGCTCGATGCCGAAGCCTATGCCAAGCAGATCGTGGAACGCGCCAAAGGTGAGGCTGATCGTTTTGAAAGCGTATTGACAGCCTACAAAATGGCACCGGAAGTGACACGCAAACGCTTGTATATGGATACCATGCAGGAAGTAATGAGCCGGGCTGACAAGATTATTATTGAAAGCTCCGTGGCTGGCAATGTGTTGCCATATTTGCCGCTCGACAAGATAGCTAACAAGGTGGAGGTGCAGAAATGAGCCCGAAACAGATAATGATTGCAATCGTTCTGGTTGCTGTAGCCGCTGTATTCAGCATGAGCGCCTTTGTCGTCGATCAGCGTGAACAGGCGCTGGTATTGCAGTTTGGTAACCCGAAAGATGTTGTAAAAGATGCTGGCCTGCATTTCAAACTGCCATGGCAGAGTGTCACTACCTTTGATCAGCGTCTGCTCGAAAGCGATGCGGCACCCAATGAAGTGATCACCAAGGATAAAAAATCCATTATGGTGGATAATTATACGCGCTGGCGCATTACTGATCCGCTGAAAGTCTATCAGGTGGCGCGTACGCAGACTGGCGTAGTTGCCCGCATGGATGATGTGGTCCGTGGTAAGGTGCGTGAGGTGCTCGGTCAGCATACCTTGAATGAAATTGTCTCTGGTGGTGATAAGGCTACGCTGCGTATTGCGTTGATGAAGTCGATTCGTGATCGGGCTGATAAAGGCGTAAAAGATTACGGCATTTCAGTGGTCGATGTGCGCATCAAGCGCGCTGATTTACCTAAAGAAAACTCGGAAGCGGTGTTTCAGCGCATGAAGGCTGAACGTAACCGTATTGCCAAGGAATATCGCTCTGAAGGTGAAGAGGCTGCCAAGGAAATTAGAGCCACGGCTGAAAAGACGCAGAAAACGCTGCTGGCAGAAGCCTATAAAAAATCTGAAATCATTCGTGGTAAAGCCGATGCTACTACCACCGCGATTTACGCCAAGGCGTATAACAAGGATCCGAAGTTTTATGCCTTTACCCGTTCGCTGGAGGCCTATCGTAAATCGATTGATGCCAATACGAAACTGGTGATTTCGCCAAGCTCCGAATTCTTTAACTTCTTCGAGCAGTCACGCCGCTAACCGGCGTATGATGACGAAAGAGATATGTCGTCATGGATGATTTACTGGTAGCGCTTGGTCTGGTGCTGGTGCTGGAAGGGGCGATGTATGCGCTGTTTCCGCAGCAGATGATTGATATGATCAAGCG